>NZ_JAUF01000067.1:0-9198 GCF_000585455.1 Microbacterium sp. MRS-1 | reverse complement strand
TTCATACGCAGCCGGGCTCTGCCTCTCCGCAGCCTTGCAATGGATTTAGCAACACGGCCTAGGGGTGTAGCTGTCTGAACCGGCCCCTGTTCATGCCGCGTCGTTCCGGGCCTGCTCGAACTCGGTGAGAGGTCGTCAGGGAGGTTCGCTCCGGGGGTCAAAGCTGCAACCCGCCGCAGCACGTAGTCTCTTGCTGACTTGGCTCTCGTTTCGGAATGTGAGCGGGGCTGGCGCTCACCCAAGACCGGGCCGCAACTGGGCTCAGATAGAAGGCTGTCGTCGTGGAACGGTTCAATCCGCTGCGAGCTCAGCTTGAGGCGCACGAGAATACGCTCGGCGAACTGCGGGTGACGCAGGCGGCCTTGGCTGCGGACATGGCGTGGTACGACGAGTGTGATCCCGCCAAACTCACCGCACAACTTGCCGCCGAGCAGGAGAGCGTCGCCGCCTACGACGTGCAGCTTGAGGAGATCAAGACCACCCTGCGCGATGTGGGCAGGCGCGCCAAGGAGTTGATGCCGGCGACGCGCATGGGCTGGAATCCGGCGTACTGGATGTCGAGCGAACGCTCTGCCGCGAAGTCTGGCCTGGCAAAGCGAGTTGCAGAGATCCGACGGCTCCAGGCTGAACGCGATCGTGTCTCGGGAGAGCGAGAGATCGCCGCACAGCGTCTCAGCGATGTCGAGGCAGCGGTGGCCCGTTACGCAGGGTTCAACCGACCGAGTGCTGTCGGTGCACTCTCGCAAGCGGAGGCAGAGGTCTCGTCGCACAGCGCTTCGATCGAAGACCTGCGCATGCGTGCTGATGCGCTGGACGAAGAACTGGACGCTCCACGAACTCAGTTCGTAGCAATAGGCGAAGAAGTCGAGGAGCTCACACGCGACCTGGGCCGTGCTGAACGCCTCCTCCGCGAACTCAAACATGCTGACAACAGCTATGAGCGAGCGATGGTGCACCAAGAGTGCGAACGCCGGTTCGGGACAGGCAGTCCGGCGGCGGCAATTGGTCGTCTGCAGAAGGAGCTCGCTGCGAAGGAGCGTACGAGCGAGAAGCTGGAGCGTCGGCTTCATGACATCGCACGGCGCGGATCGCGGGAGATCCGCTCGCTGGTCATTGACGGGAGCAACCTCTGTTACGAAGGCGACAAGCTCGTCGGCCTCTTCGCGCTGAGGGAACTCTGCGCTCGGCTGCAGGACGAGTATGAACTCACGGTCATCTTCGATGCTTCGATCCGTGCGCGGCTGGGGCTGCCGAGCGATGATCGGCTTCGCGAGCAGCTCTCCGGCGTGACGGTGCACGTGACAGCCCCGGGCACCAGCGCTGATGAGACGATCCTTGACCTCGCTGATGATCCGATGACGTTCGTCGTCAGCAACGATCGGTTCGTCGATTTCCCGGAGAAGGGAGCGGTGCGTGATCGTCGAGTCATCCGCCACGAGATCGTGGGAGGCAGAGTCTTGGTGCGCGATTTGAAGGTCGATGTCGAGTTCAGCAACCGCACGTCATAGGCGGTGGTTACGCAGTGGTCATTCGAGGATCGTCCCACCGCGTCGATCCCAGACCATTGCCCAGAACTGCTGGCTCCAGTTTGTTGCGTGGCCATCGAGGTAGCGCGACTTACCTAGCGCGTCGCCGACGCGCTCCACCAGCTGGCGGAACTCCGCATCATCGGGCCGACTGGTCGCGACAATGCGGCCGAGGACGTAGGAGATGAGTCCGTGGAAGAGCGTGATGCGCGTCGCCTTTTGCGCGTCGTATGCGCGTGGCATGAGCTCAATGACCGTGCTCAACTCTTTGCTCCCATCGTCGTTCGACGGTAGCGGGACGTGATGCAGCCGGTACTGCCACTGCAGGAGAGGACTGCTGTAGTGTGCATAGGGCTGGATGGCGCTAGCGAACTCTCGCATGAAGTCCGACCAGTGCTCGTTCCAGAGGCCCGTTCCATACTGGGGCCAGACGTTGGCCTGCAACCAAGCTCGCAGCTTTCCGGGTGTTAGTTCATCGGCCTCCCACTTATGCAGGGTTGCCTCGGCGTCGGGGTGCCCGCAGATGCCGAGTTCGATGATGCTCATTGCCTCGACGCACTGCCTGGTCAGGGCGAGGGCGTTAGCGTGCATCCCGGCACGGTTCGCCTGATTCGCGAGCAGAAGGCCATCGAGAAGGAACCAGTGCGCGAGCGTCGGGAGAGCTTGGACTTGTGGTGCCATCGCGTTGGCCGACACCGCTTCGGAGACCCTGCTCATGATCTCCGTTGTGGCTGCCTCGGTGAGACGGAACCACTCAGGCTCGGAACGTGGTGGCATGCCATCAGCGTACGGAGTGTGTGGGACGAATCATCCACTGAAGGTGTGCCGGCGTCGGCGACGAACGAGTACGCACAGCCTGGGATCATCTGCGCCCGCCCCGCCCCCGGGCGTAGGTGTGGCAGAACGACCGGTCCGCACTGGTCGTCTCACGTCGTTGGGCCGCCGAAGAACAGCTCTTCGCGCTCGCCAAGTCCGAGCACGAAGCCGACCGCGAACAGAGCTGCACCTATGTCAAGCTCTTCGCCGCAAGCACCGACGAGCGCATCCGGCGCCTCGGCAGGCGACTCGAGCGCGACCTCGCAGCGTAGCTCCGGTGCCTTCCGTCGTCTTCCGAGAGCAGGGAGTCGAGCATCATGGTCTCGATAGCGCCGTATGGCGTCGGTCACGTGGGCGGCGGGATGTTCATGGGAAACTCTCCTGAACGGCGCAACGACCCGGGAGGTCCATTCATGAGCATGTTGACGTTGCGGGTCGTCCCCATCGGCCCCATGTCCGATAGAGCTGTTCCGCGGATCGGGCCTCTTACGCGGGGGCTTCCGCTTGCAATGACGCTCGTGCGCGTTCCGATGGTGCTCGGCATCGTCCTGGCATACCTCGCCGGTGCGCCCTGGACGGCCGTTGGCTTGCTCGCGCTCTTCATCGTCGTTGACATCCTGGACGGAGACGTCGCGCGTGCTTTGAACGCGGAGACGTCTGTCAGGCGGCTTCTCGATGGCACGCTCGATCGGCTCAGCGTCCACGCGGTCTGTGCCGTGGTGAGCCTGAGTGTGGAGGGGATGTGGCCGCTATGGGTGTTCATGATCGTCCGAGACCTCGCTCAGGCAGGAATCGGCGGGCGGGTGCTGGCGCGAGCCAGGGTCGTCGCCGCCGGTGCCCCGTGGCACCGCTCATACACACTTTCCATCGCACTCTGGGGTGCGTTGGTCATGCTGACCGACACTGCAGTCTGGCCGTTGGCGATTCTCGTGGTCGCAACGGGCATCGCGACGCTTGCGGACTATACCGTTCAGACTCGCAAGATCAGTGCAGGCCACCGGGATGCGGGGGCCGGGGGGACTGCGTATGTCCATCGCCGTTGAGCAGCCGGACGATGAGAACCAACGACTCGCCGGGGGCGCGCCCGTCGACGCCCTGGGCACCATTGATTCGGTCGATGAGATAACGACCGCGGAGCAAGCCTTCGCGGTGGTCATCGCGACCGCATTGTCGCTCGGCACAGGGATTATCACACAGTTCTTCATCCCTGGTGTCGATCCTCACTGGCTTCCACTGCTCTGGCAGGTTCTGGGGATCGTCGGAGTCGTCTACGTCGGGTTCGGATGGGACGCGACCCGACGGTTCCTCGCGCGCCACCTGACCATCTTTGAGCGCCAGACGCCCCCGCTGCTGCTCACCCGGCTGCAGACAGCGGCGCTGTTCATCGCGTCCGTGCAGTGCGTGATCATCCTCGGCTATTTCACGACGTTCACGGGAGGGACGTTCCATAGCCCCTACTCGCAGTCGCTGATCGCAATGGCGCTCCTATCACCGCAGATCGCAAAGACGAAGAACACCGTCGTAATGATGGGGCTCGTCGTGTTCGCCGCTTTCGCGGCCTTCGGAGACTGGACAGGCACCTCGCCAACTGCAGACCTCAGCATCCCCGCGTGGTTGTACTTTGTCATGCCTTTTATCGCGGCGATCATCGCTTTGCTGAACCCGCTCGGAGGGAAGCCCCGCCAAGCCCCCTTGGTCTGGAAGGGTTTCTCATGGTCGTCGTGGGGACGTCACTGAGCAGCGAGGAACTTGCAGGAATGTGAAGAGCCCCGCGCCCGTGACCAAGCGGTCAACGGGGCGCGGGGCTGGGTGAGGTTAGGACGTGTGACGATCACGCGCTTGCTTCCACGTCGAATACTCTGCTGCAGTCACGGTCGCCAGTAGGTGGATCAGGACGGCGATCCAACAGACCACGCTTATCCAGATAGCCTGGAATAGTTCGTGGATGCTCGGCTGCCCTTGGACGATCATCATGACCAGCCCGAAGGCGAACATGAGTGCGACCAGGCCCATACACCAGGCGATTCCGCGTAGCTGGAACCGTGGACGGAAGGACTTTCTCATCCTCTACCCCTCTCGTGCCTGATTCCGCAGGCAACACGGGGCCGACGTTACGACGACCGCGAACGGCTGGTGTTCAGCCCAGCGCGGTGGCCATAACGTGACACAAGTCGGAGGTCACACCGCAAGGGACTTCTCCGCGTCTTGCTGCGTGAGACTATGAGGCTTCTGCCACGCCCTGTCAAGCGCGGTCACGCGAGGCGGGCTGAGTACGTACGACGCTCCACTCCGGCGTCATCGAGTGTCCGTGCGACCACGCGCTCGGTCACACCGATCAGCGTGGCGATGCGTCGCACCGACATCCCCGCCTGCGCAGCCTTTAGCGCGCGCTCACGATCCTCATCGCTCAGAACGACCAGCCGCACTGTGCGCGTGGGCACGCCTGCGCGGTGTAGGTGCTCGGAGACCGTCGTGCGGTGGATGCCGAAACGGCGTCCGAGCTCGTAGACCGTGGCGCCTTGCTTGTATGCCTCGATGAGCGCCGCGGTCTCCGCTTCCGACAGCCGCTTGACGCGCTCCTGGAGAGTTTTCCCGTTTCGATTCCCCGTAGGTGTCTGGCGTGGTTGCTGACACCGGCGAGCGTCCTCGATCAGCGTCAGGGCCGTGTTTCCGCCACCCCTGAGATTCGAATAAGTTCCCAGCATTTCCACGACGTCACTGTCACCGGCGAAGGCCCCGGCATCAGATCATGGATGCCGGGGCCTTCGCCGTCTGCGGGTGTCAGTCCGCCGTGCGCTTCGTGCGACGGCGCGCGAGCAGGATGCCTCCGGCCAGCACCAGTGCCGCGCCGATGCCGGAATCCAAGGTCGAGAGGGAGATGTCGCCCGCCTTCGCCCGCACCGATCAGGTAGGAGGGGAAGGGGCGGCGATCACCCAGACTGCGGGCCGTGCGCGGCGCGCGCGGCAATGGGGCGTGAATCGCGACTGACGTCGGCTGATGGGTCTCGTGAGCGTCGGTTGTGGACGCGCTGAGAAGGGTGGTCCCGAGGAGCGGTCGGCGCGTCAGCCGGCGGTGACCGGCATGAGCAGCAAGTTCTGCTTCGTGTCCGATACAGCGACCCAGCCGTCGCCGAACTGGTACGTCATGCCGTATCCCTTGTCATCCACGGTGATCACGCGCGACGGGTCCTGCGTGATGTAGAAGCCCGAATCGGCCGGCTCACGGCGCCAGCCCTCCTTCTCGAGCTGTGCGGCCACCGTCTCGGCGTCGGCGGTGCTGACGGGTGCCCAGCCGAACTCGATGAGGTTGCCCGATGCGACCGAGTAATTCGCCCAGGTGCAGATCAGTCCGCCGTCGATCGGTGCGCTCGGCGGCTGGGTTTCGAACGTGAAGGGCGTCTGCTTGGCTGTCCATCCCTTGCTCTTGAACTCGGCGAGGGTGTCGGAGACGATCATGCTGTCGCAGGTCACGGCGCCGCCCGTCGTCGGCGAGGTGTCCGGCGTCGGTCCGGGCAGCGCCTCGGTCGGCGTGGGTGATACGGCGTTGCCGGTGGGGGCCGGGCCGGCCGAGGGCGCGGCTGACGTGCAACCGCTCAGCAGAAGAGCCGTTGCGAGGGCGACGGTGGACAGCGCGAGGGGTGCGAAGCGTGCACGTGTCATCGGCGGGGGTCCGATCAGGAGATGGCGGGCGAAGCGCGGAGGAGGGAGAGGAAGTCGTGATGAAGACGTCCGTTGGTCGCGAGCGACGAGCGCGACGACAGCGAGTCGGCTCCGTCGATGTCGGTGAACCTTCCACCGGCTTCGTGGACGATCGGCACGAGGGCGGCGATGTCGTACTCCTTGACGCCGAACTCCGCCACGAACTCGAGTCGCCCCTCAGCGAGGAGCATGTACGGCCAGGTGTCGCCATAGCCGCGGTCGCGCCAGACTGCGCGGCTGAGGCGCAGCAGATCGTCGGCGCGGCCGACCTCGTCCCACTGCGCGATGGACTGGAAGCTCACGCTGGCATCGGCGACGGCGTCGACACCCGAGACGCCGAGGCGGCGCGTGCCGCCGTCGGCAGTGTTGGTCCAGGCGCCCTGACCGGATGCCGCCCACCAACGTCGCCCGAGGGCGGGTTGGCTGGCCACCCCGACACGGGGGACGCCGTCGACCGCGAGTGCGATGAGCGTCGTCCACATCGGGATGCCCTTGAGGTAGTTGGCCGTGCCGTCGATCGGGTCGATGATCCACTGCCGGGCCGCGTCGCCCGACGTACCGTACTCCTCGCCCAGGATGCCGTCGCCGGCCCGCTCGGTCGACAGCAGCTCGCGGAGCACACGCTCGGTGGCGAGATCGGCCTCCGTGACGTGGGAGGCGTCGGCCTTCACCTGGACGTCGAGATCGGCGGCATCGAAGCGCGCCATCGTCACGGCATCCGCCGCATCGGCAAGACGCAACGCGAGCCGGAGATCGTCGGTCAGGTCGCCGTCGAAGGGCGTGCTCCAGGCGGACGTGGTGGCGGGGGAGGTCACACCCTCAAGGATAGGGGTCACTCGGGGCCTCGATTCGCGGTGAGACGTTCGGGATGGTAACGTTGTCCCTCGGTTCGCCAGTGATCTTCTCGAGAGATTCAGCGGCCGACGGAACGCACCTCTAGCTCAATCGGCAGAGCAACTGACTCTTAATCAGTGGGTTCTGGGTTCGAGTCCCAGGGGGTGCACCAAAAAACCGCCTCTCACCAGGGATTCCTTGATGAGAGGCGGTTCTGGTTTTCGGCCCGATTCCAGAGCTATTCCAGAGAATCGCTTGCGAAAGCTGCTTCATCGGCGTCCAAGTCGCCGTACAGAGCCTCCCAATCCGCTTCGGTCTGAGGACCGCGATGCTCGACGAAAATGCCGTCGAGAAGCGCTGACGGGTCCACGACGGGCACAGGGCGGTCGGCGTACGAGCGGAACAGCGTGACCGCCGTCGAGTGACCGAGCAGCGCCGAAGCCAACTCGGCCTTGCCATCGTCCACGAGCGCCTGTGCGACCGTGCGTCGGTAGGTATGCGGCGTGACCTCGGCCTTCTCGTACACCGTGCCCTTGATGAGATTCCGCCAGGCAGTCCGCAGATTCGACGCTGAGACCATCTGCGGAGGGAGGAGCGTGCCCGCCGCGGCGGTTCCCTTCCGCCCGCTCACCCGACGGGCTTCGAACAACCAGTCGTCGCCGGACTTACCGTTCAGTAGCGGTGCGAGGTGCTCGCGGTAGAACGCCTCCGAGACCTTCACCTTCCGGCGCCCGGTCGGACCGCTCTTGATGTGCTCCTGGCGACGCAGATTACCGTCGCTCCCAACTTGAGTACCCGTGATGCTGACAAGTGTTGTGATGTCCGGCTCGCCGCTGACCGTGACAAGGTTCACGTCGCGCTCGATGTGCTTTGCCTGAAGAGCGAGCACCTCGCCGATGCGGGCGCCGGTCCGCAACATCAGCTCTGTGACCGTGTAGATGGGCGTGGATGCGCGTGGACGGGACTGGCCCGCGCGGAACATCTCACGCAGCTCCTGCACTTCTGCAACGGTCAGCCGTCGCATCACCTTGTCGCTGTCGGCGGCTCGCTGCGGCACCACGTCCTTTGTCGCGGGTGAGGTCGTTATGAGGCCAAGACCGACCGCACGCGAGAATGCGCCACGAAGGAGCGCGTAGGCGCTACGGACGGCGCCGGGGGAGAGCGACGAGAGGTGGTCGAACAGTTCGCCTGGAGTCACCTCGGTGACAGGGCGCTCATGTAGCGGTGCGAGGGAAGTGGCGAGCACCGTCCGGTACGTGGCCCGGCTTGACTCCCTCAGCGTTCTCCACTCCAACCAGGACTCTGCCATCTCCTTGACGGTCGGCGGCTCGGCTCGATTTACCCCGAGCAGTGCGTTCGCATGAGCACGGAACCGCGCAATCGCCTCGGCCTTCCCCGCTTCGCCGCGGAGAGTGGAGCTGCCCTCTACCGGGGTTGGTTTTGCGTCATCTTCGCTCAGGCGCGTGCTGGCCCACGCGCGCCACATCGCGGGCTTAGTTTTCGTCTTGCTGAGCCACCGCACGGAAGGTTCGGGGATAACTCCTATTTCCAGCTTCGCGCGCGGTGACATGAACCCAGTATCTCATTCCAGAGATTGCGCTCGTCAGAGCGCAGCGCGCAGGCGTGCCACGGTGACGACACGTTCGAGACTCTGCCTCTGGTGGCTCTGACTCCGCACTGACCGTTGACATCAGTACGCTGACGACATGCCTGACACCTCGCTCACCGCGGAGCGCATCCTGATTCCTTCTGCACTGGTCGCCGCCGCCGATGTTCGGACCGCGCCCGCCTCGCCCGGAATCTACGGCTGGTGGTTCCGTCGAGGCGCACTCGACGTGCCGGGCGCGGCGTACCGGGAGCGTGAGGGTCACCAGCTCCTCTACGTCGGCATCAGCCCCAGCCGCGCTGCATCAGCGGGGACGCTCCGTAAGCGCCTTGTGCAGCACGTCTACGGAAACGCCTCACAGTCCACACTCCGGCGCACGCTCGGCGTGCTACTTGCCGAGCCGCTAGAGCTGACGCTCGCCCTTCACAATGGCCGCGCGCACTACGGCACCGACGGCGAAGCCCGCATCACACGCTGGATGCAGGAGAACGCGCGCGTCGCATGGGCGGTTGACCCTGAGCCGTGGGTCGTCGAGCACGAGTTGCTCGCATCTGCCGTGCTCGCGCTGAACATCGACGGTCGCAGTGATGACTTCGTGCGCAGCATCTCGTCACGCCGCAGCGCGGCTCTAGCGGCAGCGAAAGGCTAGAGCTGCACTAGGCCGTGTTGCTAAATCCATTGCAAGGCTGCGGAGAGGCAGAGCCCGGCTGCGTATGA
>NZ_JAUF01000066.1:0-4566 GCF_000585455.1 Microbacterium sp. MRS-1 | reverse complement strand
GTCGCGTCACCGTTCAAGACTCACCCACCGAGGAGCGGAACCTCTTGATCAACACGCCCTAGGGGTGTTTCGACTCGCTGCGCTCGCTCAACGACCGGAAGAGCGACGACGCAAGACGCGCTCAGCGCGCGGCGGAGTTCTTCTCCAGCAGGTCGCGGATCTGGATGAGCAGCTCCTGCTCGGTCGGCAGCTTCTCCTCTTTGTCTTCGGGGACGTCGGCCTTGGCGGCCTGATGCTCTTTCCACGCGTTCATCGGGAACACGAACACGAAGTAGACCACGATCGCCACCGCGAGGAAGCTGATGAGCGCGCTGACCAGGTCGCCGATCGGGAAGGTGACCGTTCCGCCCCAGACCGCGGGAACCGGGATGCCGGGAACACCGTTGTCGCCCGGCTTCCAGAACACCTCGATGAGCGGGGTGATGATGGACGCCACGATCGCGTTCACGACGGCGGTGAATGCGGCACCGATCACGACAGCGACCGCGAGGTCGATGACGTTGCCGCGCATGATGAAGTCTTTGAAGCCTTTGATCACGGTTCCTCCGATTCTCCGGCGTGCGCCGGTCACGACCCCGACGAAGCGGGCGAGGACTTCGCCTCGGACTTCGATGATGTCGAAGTCGATGCCCCCGCGCCAGCGGCCGCGCCGGAGGTGGACGAGCGGGAGTCGGTGCGGTAGAAGCCGGAGCCGTTGAAGGTCACGCCGACGGTTCCGTACTGCTTGCGCAAAGCGCCGCCGCATTCGGGACACTGCGTCAACGCGGCATCCGAGAACGACTGCACGGCATCGAAGCGGTGTCCGCACTGCGTGCAGGCATAGGCGTAGGTGGGCATGGTGTCCTCCGGGAAGGGGCTCAGCGTCGCGGCGACGCGAGGTCGACGGTGCGGGTGGGGGTGACGACACCGGTGACCGGCTGGTCGTGGAGGTCGCGGGGGACCTCGTCCAGCAGTTCGGTGTCGAAGACGACGGCGTAGACGGGCGGGCAGTGCTGCATCGAACCGAGGGTCTTGTCGAAGTAGCCCCGCCCCCAGCCGAGGCGCATACCGGTGCGATCGACGGCGGCGGCGGGGATCACCAGCAGATCGACGTCGTTGACGGCCAGCGGGCTCAGCACCTCGCCGACCGGTTCGGGCAGGCCGAACAGCCCCTCGGCGATATCGGCGCCGGGCTCGGCGACGACCCAGTCGAGAAGGCCGTCGGCGCGGGTGATGGGCAGCAGCACGCGGATGCCGCGCTCGACGGCGTCGGCCACGAACTCGTGGGTGCCCGGCTCGGTCGGAGCCGACAGGAAGCAGGAGATCGAGCGCGCGCCGGTGCGGGCGATCAGCGCGTCGAGCTGCGCCTTGACGCCGGCGGCGTCGGCGGTGCGCATCGCCTCGGAGCGCTGCTGACGGCGCTCGCGCAGGTCGGCGCGCAGCGCCCGCTTCGCGTCGTCGATGCCGTCGGTCATGGTCCGATTGTAGGCGGCGCACCGACATGCACGGCCGAGACCGTTACGGGTGTGGCGGCGCGCGCCGGTAAGGTGTGGGTCATGTCAGCTCCTGCGATCAAGGCCGTCATCCCCGCTGCGGGGCTCGGCACGAGGTTCCTTCCCGCCACCAAGGCGATGCCGAAGGAGATGCTCCCCGTCGTCGACAAGCCGGCGATCCAGTACGTCGTCGAAGAAGCGGTCGCGGCGGGCATCGATGACGTGCTGATCATCCTGGGGCGCAACAAGAACAACATTTCCAACCACTTCGACTCGGTGCCCGAGCTCGAGTCGAACCTGCTCACCAAGGGTGCCCACGACAAGCTCCTCAGCGTTCAGCGCTCGACCGAGCTCGCCGACATCCACTTCGTCCGCCAGGGTGAGCCGAAGGGCCTCGGGCACGCCGTGTTGCGCGCCCGTCACCACGTCGGCGACGCGACCTTCGCGGTCATGCTCGGTGACGACCTGATCGACGAGCGCGACGAGCTGCTCTCGAAGATGCTGGCGGTGAACGCGGCATCCGGCCTCACGGTCATCGCGCTCATGGAGGTCGACCCCGACCAGATCCACCTGTACGGCGCCGCCGCCGTCGAGTCGACCGACGATCCCGATGTCGTCCGCGTCACGGGGCTCGTCGAGAAGCCGAAGAAGGAGGACGCCCCCTCCAACTACGCCGTCATCGGGCGGTACGTCCTCACCCCCGGCGTCTTCGACATCCTCGAGCGCACCGAGCCGGGCAAGGGGGGCGAGATTCAGCTGACCGATGCACTGCAGGAGCTGGCCGTCACCGACGGCGTGTTGGGCGTCGTGTTCCGCGGTCGCCGCTATGACACCGGCGATAGGGTGGACTACATCAAGGCCATCGTGCAGCTGGCCGCCGACCGCGACGATCTCGGTCCGGAGCTGCGACCGTGGTTGAAGGACTTTGCGGAGAAGCTCTGACGCTGATCCTGAGCGGCGGACATGAGGGGTGCCGATGGAACTGACGGCTCCCCGTGAGCACGGTCCGATCGCGATCCGACTCATCAAGCAGCGAGACGCGCGCGTGCTGCAGTCGGAGTTGATGAGCAACCGCTCGTGGCTGCGGCCGTGGGAGGCGACGAGCCCCGACGGGCCCGTCTCGTTCGATATGCGCCTCGGCATCCGTCGCCTGCTGCAGCAGTACCGCGACGGCGGCGGCGTGCCTTTCGTGATGGAGTACGACGGCGAGCTCGCCGGACAGCTGAACGTCTGGGGGATCGCCCGCGGGTCGCTGTCGTCGGCGACGATCGGCTACTGGGTGAGCGAGCGCTTCGCCGGCCGCGGCATCACGCCGACGGCGGTCGCACTGGCCACCGACGTGTGCTTCCGCGAGCTGGGGCTGCACCGCATGGAGATCTGCGTCCGTCCGGAGAATCGGGCGAGTCTGCGGGTCGTCGAGAAGCTGGGCTTCCGTTACGAGGGACTGCGGCGGCGATTCATCCACATCGCGGGCGATTGGCGCGACCACTATGCGTTCGCGCTGGTGCGCGAGGAGGTACCTGAAGGCGTGTTGCAGCGGTGGCTGCAGGGTCGCGCGCCCGAGAGCGCGGCGACCGTGCCGCTCACCGACCGCCCCGGCGGCTGACCCGTCGCAGCGCGGCAGGAGGCCGCGCAACCTTCAGGTTCGACATGAAGGTCAGACACGCGGTCGGATGTCGCCCGATCGCGTCGCCTCGGCACTACCGTGGGGGACATGGGTGGACAGGTTCTCGGCGGCGGCGTGGTCGTCCTCGTCGCCGTGGCGCTGTGGATGATCTACCTTCTGCCATCGTGGCACGGCCGACACCAGTTCAATGCCGCCGAGCGCAACGCGGTGCGGTTGAATCAGGCGCTGCGTGTACTCGCCGAGACCAGTGAGACCCCGCAGGAAGTGCGGCTCGAGCTCAACGCGCGCACGGCGATGGCCCAGCAGCGACTGGCCCGTCAGGCACAGACCGAGCGCGAGCAGGCGGAGCTTGCCCGCGTGCGCGCCGAGCTCGAAGTGACCACGCTCCAGGCCCGCGCCGAGGCTGCTGTCGCGCGTGAGGCTGCGGCTCGTGCGGCGGCTCGCGAGCGCGCGCGACCCGAGATCCGTCGCGCCCAGGCACGCCGCCGCGCGCGTCTTGTCGTGACCCTCATCGCCGTCGCCGCTCTCGCGCTCGGCGCATGGGGCGGTGTGCAGCTGGCCGCGACCGGCGCGCAGCTGTTGCTCTGGCTCGCCGGAGCGCTGTTCGTGGGATGCGCTCTGCTGCTGCAGCGGATGTCACGCATCCAGCGTCGTGCGGTCGTCCGTGAGGCCGTGGCGCCGATCGAGCGCGTCGCGGCCGACGTGCAGGACGTGGCCCTGGATGCCGAGCGCACTTCGTGGGTGCCGCGCGAGCTTCCCCGGCCGCTCACCGCGTCGGCCGGCTCGCGTGCCGCCGCGGTGCTCGACGAGGCGGATGCTCGTGAGGCGCTGCGCCGCAGCGCGGTCGAGGAGGCGATGCGCGCTCGTGCCGAGCGTCAGCGTCCCGTCACGCTGCAGCCGCGACCCGCCGCCCGTGACGACGAGCTGGTCGGCGGCGCGGCCGCGGGTGACGCCGCCATCGAGGCCCATGTGCGCCGCCTGCTGGAGCGTCGCGCCTCCGGTCAGTAGCACCAGTCGGTAAATGCCGGCCGGCGGCACGAGCCCCGTCGGGCTCAGCCGACCAGGAGACGCCCGCGGCCGATGACCACCTCGCGGAGCGGCGTGCGAACGAGTGCGTCCATGGCGTTCTCGGCATCCACGAGCACGATGTCGGCGCGGTCGCCCACCCGCAGGTGATTGGTCGCCAAGCCGGCGAAGGGGGCGGAGTCACCCGTCGCGATGTCGACGACACGGCGAAGGTCCTCGTCGCGCACGATGCCCGACGCGCGGGCGTACTGCCAGGCGATGCCGAGGAGGTCTCCCGTGCCGTAGGGGCTCCACAGGTCGCGGATGCCGTCGGTGCCGAACCGAACGCGACACCGGCCTCATCGAGCTCGTGCAACGGCAGCGGGGGGAGTCGGAGCGGGGCGACGGTCGTCATGGTGACGCCGAGGCCGCCCATTCGTGCGAGCAGGTCGCGACGGCGGG
>NZ_JAUF01000065.1:0-987 GCF_000585455.1 Microbacterium sp. MRS-1 | reverse complement strand
CTCGCGACACACCTCAAGGATCGCCCACCCGCCCCACAACAGCATTTAGCAACACGGCCTAGTTGACCATGTCTCACTCGGCTGTTCGAACTGAAGATTAAGCCGTTCCCGGCCCGCGTCAAACTTCGCCGCCATCTCGCGGGAGTTCTTCGCGGCTACCATTTCGTCAAGCGCTAGGCGACACTCGAGCGTGTGAGCGCAAAGTAGGTGCCCGCCGGAGCTACAGCCGTCTGCCAGCCGCTCAAGCGTCGCTAAGTAGCTGTCGGACATATGAGACACTCCCCAGTCAACACGTCTGCGCCTTGCCCCGGCTCCTAACATATTCGTACCGCATCGACTGCGCCGCCTTCGACTACGACGGGCTGTCGGCTGGCGCACATGCGTTCACGCAACAGATCCGAGCCCAGGTTGTCGTGAGCGAGTTGTCCAGTAGGCCAGGGAGAGGACTTGCGGCTGCGTGCCGGTTTTGGGGCTGAGCCCGGATCGACGGAGTCACGGACACGTGCTTCTACAGCGAGCGGGAGGTGCGCGCATCGAGCAGGCGCGCTCGATGCAGATGCCTTGCGTCGAGCCGCCAGAAAGCCAAAACGTCGATCTGATCTGGATAAAGCTGCTCGAGGACTTACGCGAACACAATCGCGTACTTCCGCGAACAAGCCGTGGTGGAGGGGCTGACGGGAATCGAACCCGCGCTGTCTGCTTGGGAAGCAGAAGTTCCCAAATGCACCACAGGCTCCTGATCTAGGCCACCTCGCTCTGCGGCTCTGCCGCCCCGTAATTCCGGGCAACTTCGCTGCTTTGCGGCGGTGCTTCCGTCAGTCTACAACGTCGTCGATCTGCACGGATCTGCGGCGGAATCGGGTCGGTTTGTACGTTTCTCCGTCGTTTCTCCGTTGACCGCAGGAGCGATAACTGCCGTCGCGTCTAGGGCGTGTTGATCAAGAGGTTCCGCTCCTCGGTGGGTGAGTCTTGAACGGTGACGCGACA
>NZ_JAUF01000064.1:0-22905 GCF_000585455.1 Microbacterium sp. MRS-1 | reverse complement strand
CAGGCGGGGGTGTCGCGGTCGCGGCCGTGCCACAGGTCGGCGCACTCGATGCGCGCGGCGCCGTGAGCACGCAGGAAGGCGCCGGCACCGGCGTCTCCGGTCAGCTCGTCCGCCAGCTGCGACCAGTGGGCGCGACCGATCAGCACGGGGTGGCCCGGACGCCCCCGATACACGGCCTGACGGAGGGCGTGCGCCTCGGCATCCCGCATGATCCGTCGGCACGCGGATGCCGGGAGCTCCGGCACGTCGACGGGAACGAGCAGCGCGGCCACCGCGCTCGACGCGGCGGCGGCGTCGAGCCCGGCACGTACGGATGCCGAGAGCCCCTGCTCCCACGCGGCGGCGGACACCACGACGGCATCCGGAGGGACGAGCCGTCGCGCCTCGTCGGCGGCGGCACCGAGCACGACCACGATCGGATCGCAGCCCGCGGCGCGGAGCGCACCCACCGCGCGCGCGACCCACGGTGCGCCCGCGGGCGTTCGAGCGAGCGCCTTGGGCCCACCGAAGCGGGTTCCCGCGCCCGCGGCCAGGACGATGCCGCAGACCGTCACGGCACGACGGCGGACGGCACGACGGCGGACGCCGCGACGTCGGCGGCGATCGGCGCGCACACCGCGGCGCCCACTGGGGGCCGCACCGCCGACACGGCGCCTCCGCGTCCGGCGGCATGGATCGGACCGGCCAGACCCGACAACCGTGCACCCGACCCGCCGCGGCGGTCGGCGACGATCTCGGCGAGGATCGACAGGGCGGTCTCGTCGGCGCAGACGCCGCCGAGGTCGAGGCCGATCGGCGAGCGCAGTCGTGCGAGCTCGGCGTCGCCCACGCCGGCGTCGCGGAGGCGGCGGAGCCGGTCGTCGTGGGTGCGGCGGCTGCCCATGGCCCCGACATAGTCGGCGGGCGAGCCGAGCGCGACCCGCAGCGCGGGAACGTCCAGACGCGGATCGTGACTCAGGACGCAGATCGCCGTGGCAGCGTCGAGCCGCTCGCCGGCCAGATAACGGTCGGGCCAGTCGACCACGACCTCTGCCCCGGGAAAGCGGTCGGCGTTGGCGAAGACCTCCCGCGGATCGACCACGCTCACCCGCTGCCCCATCGCCTGACCGAGTCGGGCGAGCGCGACGGCGAACTCCACGGCGCCCACCACGATGAGCCGCGGGCGTGCGCCCACCTCGACGACGATCGCGTCGGCGTGCGGCGCGGCATCCGCCCCCGACGCGTCGGCGGTCCCGTGCTCGACGACACCCGTCCCGCGGAGAGCGCCCGACGTCACGAGACGGAAGCGGGTGGGGATGCCGGCGGCATCCCGCTCGGCCAGCAGTGCGAGCTGGGCCGCCGCGGCGCTACCGGGCGGCACGGGACGCACGAGCACCTCGACCGCTCCCCCGCAGGTGAGGCCCGCGGCGAGGCCCTCGCCGTCGCTGTAGCCGAAGCTGTCGACCGACACCGCTCCGCTGTCGATCGCCTCGAGACACCGCTCGTAGACGGCGCCCTCGACACACCCGCCCGACACGTTTCCGAACACCCCGGCATCCGAGACGATCATGCTCGCCCCGACCGGCCGCGGCGCGCTGCCCGAGACCGCGACCACCGTCGCGATCGCGAACACGCGCCCGTCGCGCACCCACTGGGCTGCCGGGGACAGGATCTCGCGCATGGTCGTCACCGTAATCGCCGCTCGTTGCGAGCCTGTTGCGTGCGCGTGAAACACGGGCGAAACGGCACTCTGTTTCACTCGAACTCGATCCGGTCCGCGCACCCGACGCCGCGGACGGGACGCGAAACAGATCGGAGCGACACATCGACATCACCACCGTGCGCTCGTTCCGGACGGCGCGCACCCGTGACGACCTCCGGCTCGCCGAGGGCGAGACGATCATGGCGGGCGGCACCTGGCTGATGAGCGAGCCGCAGCCCGCAACGACCGGTTTCGTCGACCTCACCGGCATGGGCTGGCCCGACCTCGACGCCGATGCCGAGGGCCTGCGCATCGCCGCGACGTGCACCATCGCACGCCTCGTCGCCTTCTCGCAGAAGGCCCCGGCACCGTGGACCGCCGCCGCGATGATCCCCGATGCCGCGAACGCCCTCCTCGCCTCGTTCAAGATCTGGAACACCGCCACCGTCGGCGGCAACGTCTGCCGCGCTTTCGCGGCGGGCGCGATGGTGTCGCTGTGTGCCGGGCTCGACGGGATCGCCGAGATCTGGAGCGGCGAGGGCGACCGTGAGCTTCCCGTCGCCGAGCTCGTCACCGGCAACGGCACGACCTCGCTTGAGCGCGGCGAGGTGCTGCGCGCGATCCGCCTGCCGGCGGACGCGCTGCGCTCGCGCGCCGCGCTGCGCAAGATCGCCCTCGCCGAGCACGGCCGCTCGGGAGCCGTCGTCACGGGCCGGGTCGACCCCGACGGCGCCAGTGTCTTCGGGGTGACGGCGGCGACCTGGCGTCCCACGGTGCTGCGCTTCACCGCCCTGCCGGATGCCGCGACACTCGCCGCCGCCGTCGAGGACTGCCCGGGGTACTACACCGATCCGCTCGGGTCGGCGGACTGGCGTCGGGGCGTCGCCGTCGCACTCGCGGAGGACATCCGGAGGGAGCTCGCATGAAGTGGGGCGTCGACGGCGCCGAGGTGGATGCCGAGCCGCGTCCGGGCCAGTGCCTGCGCACCCTCCTGCGCGAAACGGGCCACACCGAGGTCAAGAAGGGGTGCGACGCGGGCGACTGCGGCGCCTGCACCGTGCTGCTGGACGGCGAGCCCGTGCACTCCTGCCTCATTCCCGCCAGTCGTGTCGAGGGTCGACACGTCACCACGGCGGCCGGACTCGCACCGGGCGATGAGCTGCATCCCGTGCAGGAGGCGCTGGCCAGCGGCTTCGGCTTCCAGTGCGGGTTCTGCACGCCGGGGATGAGCGTGACGGCGTCGACGCTCTACGAGAGCGACCTCGACGACCTCGACCGTCGCATGAAGGGCAACCTCTGCCGCTGCACGGGGTATCGCCCGATCCGCGAGGCGATCATGACCGCGGTGCGCGAGACAGGACGGTCGGGCCGGCGGGGCGGGGCGGATGCCGCGGCATCCGAACCGGGCATCGTCGGCCGCTCGGTCGCGCCTGCCGCCGGCCCGCGGCTGACGCAGGGGCGCGAGAGCTTCACGTTCGACCTCGAGCCGGGTCACCCTGCGGCCGACGCCCTCGTGCTGCGGCTGGTGACGAGCCCGCACCCACACGCGCGGATCACGGCGATCGACACCATGACCGCCCGCGCGGTGCCGGGCGTCGTCGCGATCTTCACGCACGCCGACGTCCCCGACGTGCGCTATTCCACCGGGCGGCATGAACACCGCACCGACGATCCCGACGACACCCGCATGCTCGACGACGTGGTCCGCCACGTCGGGCAGCGGGTCGCCGCGGTGGTCGCCGAGACCGCCGAGGCGGCGGATAAGGCGTGCCGGCTCGTCCGTGTGGACTACGAGCCCCTCCCCGCTGTCTTCGACCCGGACGAGGCGCGCCGCCCCGGCGCTCCGCTGCTGCACCCCGACCGCACGCCGGCCGACCGCGTCGACGAAGCGGAGCGCAACGTCATCGCGAGCGTTCACGCCGGGCCCGACGCCGCCGAGCTCGAGGCCGCCCTGGCCGCGAGCGCCGTGACGGTGACCGGGACGTGGCAGACCGCGCGGGTCACGCACGCGCAGCTGGAGACCCACGGCTCGATCGGCTGGCTCGACGACGACGGCCGCCTGGTGCTGCGCTCCTCGACGCAGGTGCCGTTTCTGGCGCGCGACGAGATCGCGCACATCTTCGGCCTGGACCGCGACCGCGTGCGCGTGCACACGGCCCGCCTCGGGGGCGGATTCGGTGGCAAGCAGGAGATGTTCACCGAGGATCTCGTCGCGCTCGCGGTGCTGCGCACCCGCCGCCCGGTGGCGTTCGAGTTCAGCCGCGCCGACGAGTTCCAGCGGGCCGCCGTCCGGCATCCGATGCGCGTGACGGTCACGCTCGGCGCGGATGCCGAGGGGCGGCTGACCGCGATGGCGATCGACCTGCTGAGCGACACGGGCGCGTACGGCAACCATTCGCGCGGCGTGATGTTCCACTCCCTCGCCGAGTCGACGACGATCTACCGGGTTCCGCTCAAACGGCTCGACGCGGAGGTCGTGTACACGAACAACGTGCCGTCGGGCGCGTTCCGCGGATACGGGCTCGGGCAGGTGGTGCTCGGCGTGGAGTCGGCGATGGACCAGCTGTCGGAGCGTCTGGGCATCGACCCGTTCGAGCTTCGGCGGCGCAACGCCGTCACGCCGCAGGACGACCCGGGCCACGACGACCTGGTGTGGGGCAGCTACGGCTTCGACCAGTGCCTCGATCTCGCCGAGTCGGCCCTCCGCCGCGGCAACGGCGTCGAGGCCCCCGCGGGGTGGCTCGTCGGCGAGGGCGTCGCGGCGGCGATGATCGCCACGATGGCGCCGTTCGGCCACATCGCGCACACGAGCGCCACGCTCCTCACCGACGGCACCTATCTGCTGCGCGCCGGGACGGCCGAGTTCGGCAACGGCACCACGACGGTTCTCCGCCAGATCGCGGTCACCGACCTCTGCGCCGACCCCGACGGCATCGAGCTCTGGCACGCCGACACCGACGCCGTCGCCCACGACACGGGCGCGTTCGCATCGGCCGGCATCACCGTCGCGGGCAAGGCGCTGCACGCCGCCTGCCTCGCGCTCGCCGCGCGAATGCGTGCCCGTGCGGCCGAGCTGACCGGCACGGATGCCGCGGCGGCCCGGCTCATGCCCGACGGCGTATACACGCCCGTTCGCGTCGTGCGACTCGACGAGCTGACGGCGGACGGCGAGCTCACCGCCGACGGCAGCGAGCTCGGTGAGCACCGCTCGCTGGCGTTCAACGTCCACGCCGTCCGGGTCGCCGTCGACCCCCGCACCGGCATCGTCCGCATTCTGCAGTCGATCCAGTCGGCGGATGCCGGATTCGTGATGAATCCCGCGCAGTGCCGCGGACAGATCGAGGGCGGGGTGGCGCAGGGCATCGGCAGCGCCCTGTACGAAGAGGTCATGGTCGAGGACGGCAAGGTCACCACCCCCGTCTTCCGGCTGTACCGCGTGCCCCAGTTCGGTGACATCCCCGAGACCGAGGTCTACTTCGCCGACACCGCCGACGATCTCGGCCCGTTCGGTGCGAAGTCGATGAGCGAGTCGCCGTACAACCCCGTCGCGCCGGCGATCGGCAATGCCATCGCCCGCGCGCTGGGCGCCCGTCCCTACGAGCAGCCGTTCCGCCGCGACCGTGTCTGGCGCCTCGCGTCACACCACCGAAACACGAACGGGCAAACGCCGGAAATGTGAGGCACCTATCGTCTCCAGAATCACCGCAGCCCGTTCTGCATCCACAGCACATGACACCGCACCCGGGAGACCCGATGCCTTCACGCTCCACCCGCCGCCGCGGCGGAATCATCCTGGCGGTCGCCGCCGCAGCCGCCCTCGCTCTGTCCGCCTGCTCGTCGGCGGGAGGCGCAGCCAGCCCCTCGGCATCCGGTGAGGCCGCCAGCTACGGCGACATCAGCGTGCAGTACTCGTGGATCAAGAACGAGGAGTTCGCGGGCGAGTTCTACGCCTACGACAACGGCTACTACGACCAGGCGGGCTTCTCCAAGGTGACGGGCGTCGCGGGCCCCGACACGGGTGTCGCCAAGCTCCTGTCCGGCTCGGTGCAGGTCGCGCTGACCGATGCCGCATCCGTCGGCGCCGCCGTGTCGGAGCAGAGCGCTCCGCTGAAGATCATCGCGACGACCTTCCAGAAGAACCCGTTCACGATCCTGTCGCTGAAGGACAAGGGCAACATCGCGACCCCGAAGGACCTCATCGGCAAGAAGATCGGCGTGCAGGACTCCAACGCCTCGGTCTTCAAGGCGCTCCTCGCTGCGAACGGCATCTCGGAGAGCCAGCTGACGATCGTGCCCGTCGACTTCGATCCGACGCCGCTCATGAACGGTGACGTCGACGGCTTCATGGCCTACCTCACCAACGAGGCCATCACGGTCGAGATGGCGGGATACCCGACCACCAACCTCGCGTACGCGGAGAACGGTCTGCCCTACGTCGCCGAGTCGTACGCCGTCACCGACCAGTACCTCGCCGAGCACAAGGACCTGCTGAAGGCGTTCCTCATCGCGGAGATCAAGGGGTGGACCGACACGTTCACCAAGCCCGTCGACGACACCGTGACGGTCGTCACCAAGCACTACAACGACTCCGCCGCGGCGGGCGATCTCACCTTCGGCGAGCTGAACCCCGCCAAGGTCAAGGCCGGCATCGAGGCGCAGGCGAAGCTCATCTCCACCGACGAGACCCAGGCCAACGGCCTGTTCACGATCTCGGACGACCTGAAGGCCCAGACCCTCGCCTCCCTGAAGGCGTCGGGCTGGGAGCTGACGGCCGACCAGCTGTTCGACACGTCGATCATCGACGAGATCTACGCCGAGCACCCCGAGCTCAAGAAGTACCTCCCCTAAAGAGATGTCCGTGTCATCCACGATGGATGCCGGTGCCGGCGCGACTGCCGCCGGCACCGGCATCCAGATCTCCGGGGTCTCGAAGTCGTTCACGCTGCGCGGCGGACGCTCGCTGCAGGCACTGCAGGACACCGACCTGCACACCGACAAGGGCTCGTTCCTCGCGCTGCTGGGTCCCTCGGGCTGCGGCAAGTCGACGATCCTGCGCATCCTCGCCGCCCTGGATCACCCGACCGACGGCGTCGCGCTCGTCGACGGCGAGACCCCCGACCAGCTGCGCGCCAAGAGCGAGCTGGGTATCGCCTTCCAAGACCACGCACTGCTGCCGTGGCGCAGCATCCGGAAGAACATCGAGCTGCCCTTCGAGGTCGCCGGTCGCAAAGTCGATCGCGGCTACGTCGACGAGCTGATCGACCTCGTCGGTCTGCGCGACTTCGCCGACGCGAAGCCCGCCCAGCTGTCGGGCGGCATGCGCCAGCGCGCGTCGATCGCACGCGCCCTCGTCCTGAAGCCGTCGGTGCTGCTGCTGGACGAACCGTTCGGCGCCCTCGACGACATGACCCGGCAGAACCTCAACCTCGAGCTGCTGCGCATCTGGACCGAGAAGCCGGCGACGACGCTGCTGGTGACGCACGGCATCAGTGAGGCGATCTTCCTCGCCGACCGCGTCGCGGTCATGTCGCCGCGGCCCGGACGGGTGAAGGAGATCATCGAGGTGGACCTGCCGCGTCCGCGGACGCCCGAGATGATGCGCACGCCCGAGTTCCACGCGCTCGTCGACCGCGCCTCCGAGCTGCTGTTCGGACACGACGGCCGCGCCGAGGCCGAGGCGTAGCCGTGGCTCGCGTGCGCGTGCCCGGCTGGGTCGCGGGACTCGTCGGCGCCGTCGTCCTGGTGGGCGTGTGGTGGCTGTTCTCGCTGACCGCCTTCCGCCCGGAGGAGGGGACGAGCTACACGCCCGTGCCGGCGCCATGGGCCGTCGTCGACTGGCTGTTCGTGCAGGGCAACATCGCGGGCGCCTGGGGCGTGTTCCAGCCGACCATCACCGCGGCGGCGATCGGCTACCTCTGGGGCAACGGCATCGCCCTGCTGCTGGCGACGGTCGTGCTCGTCTTCCCGCGCACCGAGACGGTGATCACCCAGATCGCCGTCGTCACCTATTGCCTTCCGATCGTCGCGGTCGGGGGCATCTCGATCGTCGTCCTCGGTGGCGCGAAGAACCCGGGCGATCCGTCGGCCACCGCGATCTTCCTCGCCGCGCTCGTGTGCGTGTTCACGACGGTCGTCGGCGCCGTCCTCGGGTTCACCTCCGCCGACAAGGCCGCGCTCGACGTCGTGCGCGTCTACGGCGGCGGGCGCTGGACGCAGCTGCGCAAGGTGCGCCTCGTCGCGGCGCTTCCCGCCATCCTCACGGCGCTGCAGATCGCGGTGCCCACCGCCTTCCTCGGCGCCGTGCTCGGCGAGTACCTCGGCGCGATCACGGCCGGCGTCGGACCGACGCTCATCCGCCTGCAGGGCCAGCTGGACTCGGCCGGCGTCTGGTCGGTGTTCCTCCTGTGCGCCGTGTTCGCCCTCGTCGCCTACGGACTGTTCGGCCTGCTCATCAGACTCGTCACCCCGTGGGTGGCCGGAAAGGCGGTGTGAGCGTGGACGTCATCGACACGAGCCCCGCAACACCCGCGGCATCCCACGTGGGCACCGCCGACCCCATCGCCGTCGCGCGCCTTCGCGCCGACCGGCGCCGTGGGCTGCGCCGCACCCTGCTGCGCTCGCTCGGCAACGCCGGCATCACCCTTCTGCTGCTGCTGCTGCTCTGGCAGGCGATCGTGAGCCTCACCGGCATCTCCCCCTACATCGCCAAGGGCCCGCTGGATGTGTGGACATTCCTCGTCACGGCGCCGAAGGCGGAGGCCAACCGCGCACAGATGTTCCCGCTGGTCGGCCAGACGCTGCTCGACGCGTGGATCGGATTCGTCGTCGGCATGATCGTCGCGATCGTCCTGGCGATCGCGTTCAGTCTGTCCAAGGCGATCGAGGCGGGCGTCATGCCGCTCGTGCTGCTGCTGCGCACCATTCCCCTGGTGTCGATCGCGCCGGTCATCATCCTCGTCACGGGACGCGGGACCCCGGCATCCGTCGCCGTCATCGGCACCGTCGTGGTTCTCTTTCCGGCCCTGGCCAACGTGCTGTTCGGGTTGAGCCGCGCCAGCCAGCAGAGCCTGGATGTCGTGCACGTCTTCGGCGGCGGCCGGTTCACGGCGCTGCGCAAGGTCAACCTGCCCGGAGCGCTGCCGTCGGTGTTCGCCGCGGCGCGCGTGTCGGTGCCGGGAGCCGTGACCGGTGCGCTGCTGGCGGAGTGGCTCTCGACCGGCACGGGCATCGGCGGGTCGATCCTGAAGTTCAACGCGCAGGCGCAGTTCGCCCAGCTGTGGACCTCGATCGCGCTCATCACGCTGATCACGCTCGTGCTCTACAACCTCGTGCAGATCGTGGAGAACATCGTGCTGGCCCGCATGGGCATGGCTGCCGGGCGCTGAGGCCGCTCCGCGCACCCGGCTCACCTCCACCCCCACGCCTCGCCTCCCGCCTCCCGCCTCCCGCCCCCGCCTCCCGCCGAACCGAACTGCAAGGTGGGCGGGTCGACACGCCGTCGGCGACGGCGCGGATGCCGCGTGTCTCACGGCATCCCTTGCACTTCGGCCGGGCGGGGGCAGTGCGGGTGGGGGGTCAGTGCGGGTGGCCGCGGAGGGGAATGACGGCGGCGGGCAGCTCGTGCACCTTCGCGGAGGCCTCCTCGGCGAGCGGGTTGGTCGAGACTCCGTCAGCGTTCACGAGACGACCGCCGACGTAGACGGCCTTCAGATTGCGCGTGCTCATCGCCAGCACGTACGAGCGCACCGGGTGCCAGAGCGGCCCGACGTCGGGGCGGCGCGGATCGACCACGACGAAGTCGGCGAACTTGCCGACCTCGAGCGAACCGACGCGGTCGGCGACGCCCATGATCTCGGCCGATCCGAGGGTGTGCAGGCGGAGCATCTGCTCGGGCATCATCGACAGCGGATCCTTCGTGCGCGCCCGCTGTGCGTAGATGCCGATGCGCATGTTCTGCCACGGATCGCTCACGTCGGTGCAGGCCTGGTCGTCGAGACCGACGCCGACCTTCATCCCCATCGCGAGCATCTCGGGCACGAGCGCGGTGCCCGAGGCGAGACGGCCGTTGGATGCCGGCTGCCACGACATCGCCGCGCCGCCGGCGACCGACTGCGCGATGATCTCGGGCGTGGTCTGGATGAAGTGGCCGAACACGAGCCCGAGCTCGAGAGCCCCGGCATCCCGGTACAGCGCGAACTTCGACTGCTGGTGCTCGACGGCCTCGGGCGACTCCAGGAAGTGCGCCTGGTTCGTGACGCCGAAGCGGCGCATCGCCTCGACCTCGAACGCCGCGGCATCCGGGTGGGGAGACCACTGCACCTGGCCCATGATCGACGAGCCGAGCGCGTAGTCCGCATCGAACGTGCGGGTGTAGGCGACCTCGGCGGCGAAGCGGTCGAACACCTCGTCGGGAGTTCCGGCGGTGACGTCCATGCCGGCGGCGTCGACGAAGCGGATGCCGGAATCCCGCGTGCCCTCGGCCTGACGCCAGTGGTACTCGAGGCCCCGCAGGCCCGCGGTGCCGGTGCGCTTGCCGTCGACCATCGGCTCCCACGCCTGCAGCGGGTCGGTGAAGTTGTACGCCGTGGTGACTCCGTTCGAGAGGAAGTCGAGGGAGCCGTGCAGCGTC
Organism: Microbacterium sp. MRS-1; assembly: GCF_000585455.1. Lineage (NCBI taxonomy): Bacteria > Bacillati > Actinomycetota > Actinomycetes > Micrococcales > Microbacteriaceae > Microbacterium > Microbacterium sp. MRS-1. The sequence goes on along the minus strand of NZ_JAUF01000064.1, from coordinate 12,595 downwards.
GCCCAGTAGAGCTGATCGGCGCTCATGTGCGCGGTGGTGCCGAGCATCGCGTCGCACCACCCGTAGAGGGTGTCGGCGACGCCGAGGCCGCGCAGACCGCTCGTGAACAGGTGCGAGTGGCTCGACACGAACCCGGGGGCGACGAAGGCGCCCGCGACGTCGAGGGTCTCGTCCGCGGTCGTGCCGACCGGCGGGGTGCCCGCGCCGAGGGCCGCGATGCGGCCATCGTCCCCGACCAGCATCCAGCCGTCCTCGACGTAGCCCGGGTCGTCCGTTCCGGCCGGGACGGTGATCAGACGGGCGTGCGTGACGAGGAGCGACATGCTGGGCACGCTAATCAGGCCATGTTTCCGACCTGTCACGGCGCGGAAACACCCGTGCACGAAGCGGAAACACGGGCGGATTAGCGTCTGGTCATGTCGCGATTCACGGTCACGGTCTTCTGCGGATCCTCCCCGGGCTTCGACCCGGTCTACGTCGAGGCGGCGCGCGCCGTCGGCACGGCGATCGGCCGCTCCGGCATGGCGCTGGTCTACGGCGGCGGCCACGTCGGCCTGATGGGCACGGTGGCGGATGCCGCCCTCGCCGCCGGGGCGGAGGTCACGGGCATCATCCCGCGGGCGCTGCAGGCGCGCGAAGCCGTCAACGAGGATCTGACCGAGCTGATCCTCGTCGACACGATGCACGAGCGGAAGATGCTCATGGCCGACCGCGCGAACGCCTTCCTGGCCCTGCCCGGTGGCCCGGGAACGCTCGAGGAGCTCACCGAGCAGTGGACGTGGGCACAGCTCGGCATCCACGACAAGCCGGTGGGACTGCTCAACGTCGACGGGTACTTCGACCCGCTGCTCGCGTTCGTCGCGAACATGCGCGACCGCGGCTTCACGCACCCCCGCTACACCGACATGCTCGTCGTCGCGACCGAGGCCACTGAGGCGCTGGCACGACTGCGCGACTACGTACCCCCCGCGCGCACCGAGGCCTCGCCGGGCGCCGAGATGACCGGCGCGATGGCGTTGCCCGTGCGCCCCTGAGCACGGTTGCGGACCGCGTCCGCGTCCGCGTCCGTGAGACACCGGTTGCGCACCGACGCACCGGTACACAGACCGTGTTTCGGTGCACAGGCGGTGTCTCGCGGTCGGAGGACGCGACGGCGGGTCAGATCCGCTCGGTGCCGCGCAGCAGCACGGCTTCGGCGAGGGCGCGGATGCCGTGGGCCACGTCGCCCGCGGAGACGGACTCGTCCGGGTGATGGCTGATGCCGTCGGGGTTGCGCAGGAACAGCATGCCGACGTCGGTCACCGCTCCCAGCGACATGCCATCGTGCCCGGCGCGGCTGAAGATCGCCGGCGGCGCGTCCGACCGCGGCGGAAGGGTCGCGCGGATGCCGCCGGCCACCACGTCCTGCAGGAGCGGCGCACAGAACACCGCCGGAGCGCTGTGCACCTCGCGCGAACGCCAACGCAGGGCTCGCCGGCCCATGATCTCGTCGAGCTCGCGTGCGAGCGCATCCCACACGCGGTCGCGCTCGCCGTCGAACTCGCCGCGCAGGTCGAGCGAGAACTGCACCTCGCCCGGGATCACGTTGACCGCGCCGGGGAACGCCTCGAAGCGCCCGACGGTGCCGACGATGTGGTGCTCGGCCGAGCAGATCCGCTCCACCGCGAGCGCGGCCTCGCTCGCGCCCAGCAGCGCGTCGCGACGCATGTCGTAGGGTGTGCCGCCGGCGTGGCGGGCCTCACCCTCCACCACCAGCTGGAACCGCCGCGCCGACGCGATCGACGAGACGACGGCGAGGGGCTCCCCGGCCCGGTCCAGCTCGGGACCCTGCTCGATGTGCGCCTCGAGGTACCCGACCAGCTCATCGGGCCGACGGGCGGCCTCGCCGACCCGCCCCGGGTCGAGCCCGAACTCGAGGAACGCCTGGCGAAGGCTCACACCGTCGGCATCCGCCAGATCCCACCACGCGTCGCTCCACGTGCCGGCGACGGCGGAGGATCCGAGCAGCGCCTTGCCGAACCGGGTGCCCTCCTCATCCGAGAACGCGACGACCTCGATCGCGAACGGCAGCGGCACGGTCCAGCCGTCACCCGTGCCCTCGCCCGCCGGCACGCGCAGCAGACGCACCACCTCCAGCGCCATCAGCACCCCGGCGATGCCGTCGTAACGCCCGGCGTCGAGCACCGTGTCCAGGTGCGAGCCCAGCATCAGCGCGGGAGCCGCCGGATCGCCGATGCGGCCGACCTGGTTGCCCGCGGCATCCTGCCACGTGCGCATGCCCAGCTCGCGCATCCATTCCGCCGCCAGCCGGTTGACACGGGCGTGCTCGGGCGAGAGGTAGACGCGCTCGATGGATGCCGCATCCGCGCTCACCCGCGCGAGCTCCTCACACCGCGCCATCACGCGGCGCGCAGCGGTCGCGATGACGTCGGGCGCGGCGCGCAGGAGGGATGCCGAGCTCACGCCGTCTCCGCCGACACGGCGACGGCCGCACTGGTGCGCGGCGCGTGCAGCGCCACGGGCGCCGCGGCGAACACGTCCGCGGCGGCCTCGACGCCGCCACCGGCCGGAACCGCGGCCCCGAACCGGCGCAACACGCTCTCGAGGGCGGTGAGGGTGGTGAGCACGGCATCCTTCCGGGCGTTGTAACCCATGGTGCCGATGCGCCACACCTTGCCGTGCAGCGGGCCGAACGAGGTGCCGATCTCGATGCCGAAGTCTTCCAGCAGGGCCGACCGCGCGGCATCGCCGGGCACGCCGGCGGGGATCTCGACGGCGACGACGTTGCTCATCTTGTGGGCGACGTCACCGAAGACCACCAAGCCCAGCGCCTCGACGCCGGCGAGCATCGCTCGTCCCGCCAGCTCGTGGCGGGCGATGACGGCGTCGCGGCCTTCGAGAAGCAGCAGCCGCGCGCACTCCCGCGCGCCGTAGAGCATGCTCGTCGCCTCGGTGTGGTGGTTGAGTCGGCGCGGACCCCAGTAGTCGAGGATCTGCCCCAGGTCGAAGTAGTTCGAGCGCACGAAATCGGCCGACGACTCGTCGCCGGGCTCGCGGATGCCGGCCTCGATCTTCTTCCGCGAGCGGATCACCGCCACCGCCCGCGGGCTGAGCGTGATCGGCGACGATCCGCTCGGACCGCCCAGGCACTTCTGCAGGCCCGCCGTCGCGGCATCCAGCCCCCACGCGTCGGCCTCGAAGGCGTTGCCGCCGAGCGATGCGGTGGCGTCGGAGTAGAAGAGCACCCCGTGGCGACGGCAGATCTCGCCGATGTCCTCCAGCGGCTGCAGCATCGTCGTCGAGGTGTCGCCCTGCACGAGGGCGAGCAGCGTCGGCTTCACCCGCACGATCGCCTCCTCGATGACGGATGCCGGGAACACCTGACCCCAGTCGGTCTCGATCGTGTGCACCTCGGCGAGCGCCCGCTCGGCGATCTCGGCCAGCAGGTGTCCGAACCGGCCGAACACGGGGACCAGCACCCGGTCGCCCGGCTTCACGAGCGAGACGATCGCGGCCTCGATACCGGCACGGCTCGTGCCGTCGACCAGCAGGGTCGCCTCGTTGCGGGTGCTCCACACCCCGCGATACAGCTCCTGCGTCTCGGTCATCGTCGCCGTCATGAACGGGTCGTATTGGCCGACGAGCGGCGCCGACATGGCGGTCAGGACGCTCGGGTACGCCGAGATCGGCCCCGGGCCCATCAGCAGCCGCGCGGGCGGGGCGATCGGGCCGGGGAGGTTCGTCGGGCCGGGCGAGGAGGTGCTGCTCATACGGATTCCGTTTCGGTGATGCGGGCGTGGAGGGCACGGCCGAGGCGCACGAGGGCGATGTCGGCGCCGGCGCGCGAGACGAGGCTGACGCCGACCGGTGCGGGGCCGCCCGCAACGTCGACGGTGAGCAGGGGCACCGACAGGGCGGGCAGGCCGCCGACGGCGGCCGGGGTCGTCAGGCGGAGGGTGTCGGTGCGCACGGCATCCACCTGCGCACCCGTGGCCGAGCGCGAGGGCGCCGGCCCGGGCACCGTCGGCAGCAGCAGCACGGCGTCGCGGACGAGCGCGTGCAACGTGTCGCGGAGGGGTTCCAGGGCGGCTCGGGCGGCGGACTCGTCGGCGGCGGTGACCGCGGCGGCGGCGCGGAAGCGCGCGGCCACGGCGGGTCCGGTCGAGCCGGGGTGGGCGCGCAGCCAGTCGCCGTTGTTGCGCCAGGCCTCCGCACCCTGCACCGTCCGGAACGGCACGAGATAGTCGTCGAGGTCGCCGAGCGAGACCTGCTCGATCGGCAGAGCGGATGCCGCGATCAGCTCCTCGAACGCCGCGCGCGTGGCCGGCTCGGCGGCGGCGAGCGCCTCGGTCGGCACCCGGAACCGCCACGGGAGGTCGGCGGCGGAGGCCCCGAAGACGGAGTCGGTCGAGTCGGAGCCGTCGTAGCTCAGACACCAGTCGGCGACCGCCTGCAGCGTCGCGCCGTCGCGGGTAAGCCACCCGACCGTGTCGAAGCTCTGCGCGAGAGGCAGCAGCCCCTGCCGCGGCACGAGATCGTGCGTCGTCCGCAGGCCCCACAGGCCCTGATACGACGCCGGCACGCGCACGGAGCCGGCGGTGTCGGTCGCGAGGGCGATGTCGGCGTGGCCGAGCGCGACGGCGGATGCCGGTCCGCTCGACGAGCCGCCCGGCAGCGCGCCCGGCACCGCGGCGTTCGGCGGGGTGCCGTAGTGCGCGTTGTCACCCGCGATCGAGTACGCGAATTCGTCGGTGCGCGCGATGCCCCGCAGCGACGCTCCGCCGCGCAGCAGGTCGCCCACCGCGGGGGCGCTGGTGGTCTCGGCGCGGGCGGAGTCGAGGTAGGTCGGGTTTCCCGCACCGATGCGATAGCCCTTGATCGCGAAGAGATCCTTCACGGCGACCGTGAGGCCGGACAGCGGCCCCTCCCATGCGCCCTGGTAGAGCGGGTCGCCGACAGCCCGCCAGATCGAACGGTCGAAAGCCGCCGAGCGGGGGGTGACGTGCGCGGCCGTGATGAGCCACCGCCCGTCGATCTGCTCCCACACCTGGGTCTGCAGGCCGGTGCCGCCCGCCGCGAACCGGGAGACGGCGACGATGAGCGCGACCCCCTCGGCGAGCGGCCGGTACTCGACTCGCTCGATGGTGCGAGCCGACACCCCGCCGCGAGCGCCGCGGAACGCGCTGATCGCGTCGTGTCCGACCAGCAGCCCCGCGCCATCGCCGCGGAGCGTGCGGTCACCGTGAGCGAACGCGGCATCCAGGGCGTCGAGGTCATTCGTCAGGATCGCCCGCTCGTACCCCTCGAACGCCGCGCGCAGCTCGTCGGGCATGGTCTGAGCCGCCGTCACGGGCGCCCGCCCCGGTTCATGGCCCCGCGTGCACAACTCCGGAGTTGTGGTCCCGGACGGCCGAAAACAGCCCGGGATGGGCCCGTGGGCACCGAATCTCCGGAGTTGTGAACGGCGGCAGCCGGGCGGGGAGCGGCGGCAGCCGGGCGGGGAAGGGCGGCGACGCCGCGGGGAGCGGCGGCAGCCGGGCGGGGAACGGCAGCGACGCCGCGTGCACAACTCCGGAGTTGTGGTCCCGGACGGCCGGAAACAGCCCCGGACGGGCCCGTGGCCACCGAATCTCCGGAGTTGTGGACGGCGGCGCGCGGAGGCGGCGACATGCCGCGGCGGCGGCGGACGGTCACGAGGCGTCCTCGCCGACCAACCAGGCCGGGCGGACGGCGGCGAAGTCCGCCTCGCGGATGCGGGCGTGCACACCGCAGACGATGTCGACGACCTGCGAGATGTCGAAGTCGGTCGCGGCCGACAGGTACGCGTAGGCCAGGTGCTCGGCCATGCCGTAGCGCGCCTGCAGCAGATCGAGCGCGGCCCGCACGGCCTTGCGCATCGCCTCGTCGAGATCGACGTCGAGCCCCGTCGGCACGAGGTACTCGTCGGTGCGGACGAGCGGGCCGGTCACCTCGCCGAACGACGCGAGCGCCTCCGCGCGCGGCACCACGTCGAAGCGCAGCGTGGCGCGCAGCGACGCCTCGAGCGCGGTCAGCGCGACCTCGCCGTCGCCCTGCGCGAAGTGCGGGTCGCCGACGTACGCCAAGGCGCCGGCCACCTGCACCGGCAGGTACAGGACCGCGCCCTCCACGAGCAGGTTGATGTCGATGTTGCCGCCGTGCGCGCCCGGGGGAACCGAGTGGGGGCGCTCGTCGCCCGCGACGGCGACCCCCATCGTCCCGAGGAACGGGGCGAGCGGGAACCGCACGACGCGCTCGCCCCCGTCGACCAGGGGCAGGATGCCGCGACCGTCCGACACCGGCGTGAACACGCTGACGTTCTCGGGCCCGCGCGGGAGCACCCCGACGAGGGCCCCCTTGCCGTGCCGGTTGGAGATGACGCCGTACGGCACGCGCGGGGCCAGGTCGACGACGGTGATCTTCAGCAGGTCACCGGGGTCGGCCCCCTCGACGAAGATCGGCCCGGTGACCACGTGCGGCCCGTCGAGCGCGGCGTCGCGTGCGACCGTCGCGGCGATCTCGATCGCGTCGGTGAGCACGTGTGCGGCCGGCACCCCGTGGCCGGTGAAGTACCCCAGGGGGTCCTGGCCCTGATCGGGCAGGATGCCTTCGTGGCTGACGGTGTCGATCGTCACCGTCTCGCCGGCGGCGATCCTCAGCACGGGCGCATCGGCGGCGCACGGCAGCCGTCCCCAGAGCACCGTCTCCGGGGATGCCGGGAGGTAGTGCGCGCCGGCGATTCGGCCCGATCCGGGTTGCAGGATGTCGATGGTCTCGGTCATGATGTCGCTCCTTCGCGCATCGGGTGGGCTGCCGTCGCGGGCGCTGCCCCGGCATCCGCACCGGCCAGCAGCTCGATCCCCGGCCGGGACCGCGCATCGTCGTCGCCCGCACGGTACACGACGGTGCCGCCGACCACGGTGGTCACGACGGCGCCGCGCATGGCGCGACCATCCCACGGTGACAGCTTGTGCCGGTAGAGCAGGCGGTGCGCGTCGACGGTCCACGACCGTTCCGGCGCGAAGACGGTGAGGTTCGCCCGTACGCCCGGCGCGATGACGCCGAGTCCCGGCATCCCGGCGATGCGGGCCGGTCCGGTCGTGAACAGCGGCAGCAGGCTCTCCAGCGGGATGCCGCGGCGCGCTGCCTCGGTCCAGACGCTCGCGAACCCGGTCTGCACGCCCGCGATGCCTCCCCACGCCAGGCCGAAATCGCCGCCCCCCGCGGTCTTCAGCGCAAGAGTGGCGGGTGAGTGGTCGCTGACGATGGCGTCGATGGTGCCGTCGAGCACGCCCTCCCACAGCAGGTCCTGGTTGGCCCGACTGCGGATGGGCGGGCAGCACTTGAACGCGCTCGCGCCGTCGGGAACCTCTTCGGCCGACAGGGTGAGGTAGTGCGGGCAGGTCTCGACCGTGAGGCGGATGCCGTCGGCCTTCGCCGCGCGCACGGCGTCCAGCGCCTGTCCGTCGGCGACGTGCACGATGTGAGCCCGGGCCCCGGTGGCGCGGGCCGCATCGATGACGGCGGCGATCGCCGCCTCTTCGCTCACCGGCGGGCGGCTGCGCAGGAAGGTGTCGTAGTGACGTCCGAGTTCGCCCGCCGGGCCCGCGCCGACCTCGACGGCGGCCTCGTGCAGGTGCGCTTCGTCTTCGGCGTGCGCGATGAGCAGGCCGTCGAAGGCGGCGATCTCGGTGAGCGCGGCGAGCAGGCCGGCGCGGTCGAGGTGACCGAACTCGTCGATGCCGCTCGGCACGAGGAAGCACTTGAAACCGACGACGCCAGCACCGGCGAGATGGCGCAGACGCCCGAGGTTCTCGGGGACGGCGCCGCCCCAGTAGCCGACGTCGACCGCGAGCTTGCCCGCGGCCGCGGCCCGCTTGGCGGCGAGCGCCTCGGGCGTCGTCGTGACGGGCACCGAGTTCAGCGGCATGTCGAACACGGTCGTGATGCCGCCCGCCGCGGCCGCGGCGGTACCGGTCGCGAAACCCTCCCAGTCGGTGCGTCCCGGCTCGTCGAGGTGCACGTGCGAGTCGACGAGTCCCGGCAGCAGCACCTCGTCGGCGCCGAGCACGTGGACGTCGGCGGATGCCGCGGCATCCGCTTCCGCCGAGCGCCCGGGCAGGGTGACCTCGGCGATCACGCCGTCGACGATCCGCACCTCGGCGGAGCGGAACGCCCCGTCGATCCAGGCGCGTTCGGCGCGGATCACGCTCACATCTGCCACAGCATCGCCTCTCGTGCCCTCGGTTGCGGATGCGGCGTCATCGCGGCGTCCGAAGACACGTCAGACGCTATCGAGGCGTCGTTTCGCGGGTGTTTCCGCACGGGCGGGGGCGCGTACTCGCCCCGAGAGCCGGTGCGCACACCCATGCGTGCCATGCCGATCGCGAGCCCCACGGCGGCGGCGACCCCGTCGATGACGGGAGCATCGACACGGGCCGACAGTCGCGCGCAGAGGTCCGCCATGCCGGCGCACCCGAGCACGATCGCATCGACCGGGTCACCGGCCGCCCCGGACGCCCCGACCGCGGGAGGATCAAGCGCGGCCCGGCATTCGCGTTCGATGCGGGCCAGGGTGTGCTCGTCGGGCTCCTCGAGGGCGAGCACGGGGATCTCCACGGCGCGGTACTGCGCGCAGGCGCGGTCCATGCCGTAGCGGGCGACGAGGTCGCGGGCCCGTCCGAGCGTGCGTCCCAGCGTCGTCACGATCGCGAAACGGCGCCCCGCGATCGCCGCGACGTGCATGGCGGCTTCCGCGATGCCGATCACCGGCACCTCGACGAGTTCGCGCGCCGCGTCGAGGCCGGGGTCACCGAAGCACGCGAGCACGTACGCGTCGCTGCCGCCGGTGGCGAGGTCCGCGCGGACGAGCTCCACGACGGCCGCGGCCGCCGCCACCTCGTCGACGTGGCTCTCGACCGCCGCCGGTCCCCGACCGGGTTCGGGGCAGACGGCGACGATCTCGGCATCCGCCCCCGCCACCTCCCGAGCGGCGGCCGCAATGGTCGCGGTCATCGCCCGGGAGGTGTTGGGGTTGATCAGGAGGATCCTCACGGGGTGCCGGGTCCCGCCGTCGTGCCGGTGACGGCGGCCACGGGGATCTCGGCCGAGATGGCGGGCGGCTCGGCCGCAGCGGTCGCGGCGGCGCCGTCGATCGTGCCGTCGGAGACGCCGTCGCTTTCACCGTCGAACGTCGGCACCCGCGGGTCGAGGCGCTCGAAGAGCACGAACGCGGCGTAGCCCAGGCCGCAGCCGATGAACCAGCTGTAGTCGCTGATCCACGAGATGTCGAACAGTCCCATGTCGGCGAACAGCTTCGGGAAGACACCGAGGAAGACGGCGGGGATGCCGGCGACCAGCAGCGCCTTCATCGCGTTCGGGTTGAAGCCGCGGCGGTACCAGTAGGGGCCCGTCGGGTCCATCGTGAACATCGCATCGGTCTTGATGCGCTGGCGTCCGGCGACGTAGTAGCCGGCGATGAGGATGCCGAACAGCGGACCGATGAGCGCCCCGAGCAGGCCCAGCGTGTAGTGGATCGCGTCGTCGTTGGAATACCAGTTCCAGGGGGTCAGGAACACCGACCCGACGGCGGCGATCATCCCGCCGGCGCGCCACGAGATCTTCTTCGGGGCGACGTTGGAGAAATCGAACGCCGGCGAGATGAAGTTCGCGACGATGTTGATGCCCACCGTCGCGGTGACGAAGGTCAGGCCGCCGAGGAGGATCGCGAACCAGCCGTCGATGGCCTCGACCGTCTTGATCGGGTCGGTGATGAGCTGGCCGAAGACGGGGACGGTCGCCGACGCCGTGATCACGGTGAGCAGTGAGAAGAAGAGGAAGTTGATCGGCAGACCCCAGAAGTTGCCGCGCTTGACCGCCGCGAAGCTCTTGCCGTAGCGGGCGAAGTCGCCGAAGTTGAGCATCGGGCCGGAGAAGTACGACACGACCAGCGCGATCGCGGCGCACATCACCGGGATAGACGACCAGAAGTCCAGCTGCTTGGTCGACAGGTTGAACGAGATGTTCTGCCAGCCGGCCTGCGACACGAGGTAGACGGCGAGCGCGATCATCACGACGTAGACGGCGGGGCCGGCGAAGTCGATGAAGCGACGGATGACCTCCATGCCGTTCCAGAACAGCAGGAACTGCGCGACCCACAGGATGCCGTAGGAGATCCACCCGAGGGCCGACAGCCCCAGGAACGACACGTCCAGCAGCGCGGCCGAGCCGGGGATGAACTTGAGGAACACGATGTTCAGCGACTCTGCGGCCAGGAACGTCTGCACGCCGTACCAGGCGATGGCGATGAGTCCACGGATGATCGCGGGGATGTTGGCTCCGCGGATGCCGAAGATCGCCCGGTTGACGACGGGATACGGCACACCTGTCTTCTGACTGGGCTTGGCGACGAGATTGGCGAAGTACTGCACGATGACGATGCCCACCAGCAGCGCGATCAGCACCTGCCAGCTCTGCAGGCCCAGCGCGAACAGCGAGCCGGCGGTGACGTATCCGCCGACGGAGTGCACGTCGCTCATCCAGAACGCGAAGATGTTGTACGCGCTCCACTTCTGCTTGCGCAGCGGTGCGAGGTCCTCGTTGGCGAGGCGCTCGTCGTACTGCGGCTTCATGTTGCCGGCGCCCGTGGGCATGCCGGCGGCTTCGACGATGTCGTAGACACCGGTCGACGGTGCGGTCGATGCTGGGGTCAGAGAGGTCATGGGTACCTTCCAGGGGTTCCGAGTCGGTGACGAAGGTGGGCGGACCGCGACGTGGAGTCCGTGGCCTGGGTGGTGCGTAATGTGAAGCTATTACTTCACCCTGCCGGGGCGATTTCGCTCATGTAACGGCTGTGTGAAGTTGGCTCTTCACATGTGACGAACAGGTGAAGCCCGATCGGGGCGCCGCCCGCTCGGCATCCGCGCCCGATACGATCGCGACATGAGCCGCGCCCCCGCCGTCGATCCGCCGGAGCTCGATGCCGACCGTGCCGAGAGCGCGGGTGACGGGGTCGGTGAGCGGCTGCGCGCCCTGCGGGTCGCCCGCGGCATGTCGGCGCGCGACCTCGCTCGCCGGCTCGGCATCTCGCCCAGCGCGGTGTCGCAGATCGAGCGCGGGGTGATGCAGCCGAGCGTTTCGCGCCTGATCGCCATCACCGACGAGCTCGACGTGCCGCTGACCTCGGTCTTCGACCCTTCCGGGTCGCAGGCGCCGACCACGCCGACGAGCTTCGGGCTGCGCCGCGCCGAGCACGACACGGCGATCGTGCTGGACGACGGCGTGACCTTCCGCCGCATCTCCCCCGTGCCGACGCCCGGCGTCGACTACTTCGAGTCGACCTACCCGCCCGGTGCGACCGCCCACAGCGACGCCGGACTCTTCCGCCACGAGGGCTACGAAGTCGGCACCGTCGTCTCGGGCGAGCTGACCGTCGACTTCGACGACGAGCGGGTGGTGCTGCGCCCGGGCGATGCCATCAGCTACCCCTGCTCGCGTCCGCACCGACTGCACAACACCTCCAGCGAGCCCGTCGTCGCCCGCTGGCTCGTCGTCCACGGAGCCCGCTGAGCATGGCCGCCGAGATGAGCATCGACGCGTTCGACGCGCTCACGGTGGATGCCGCGGCATCCACCGTCGGCGTCTGGGCCGCCGTCCCCGCCTGGGTCGACGCCGTCGTCGCGGGGCGTCCCTACGGAACGCGCGACGCGCTGATCGCCCGGGCGGGCGCGCTCGCGCGCACCTGGACGCGCACCGAGCTCGACGCCGCCCTCGCCCACCACCCGCGCATCGGCGAGAAGCCGCGCGGCGCGGGAGCCGACGCCGAGGCGTCGCGCCGCGAACAGGCGTCGATGTCGTCGGCCGCGGCCGCGACGGCGACCGCGATCGCCGACGGCAACGCCGCCTACGAGGAACGCTTCGGCCGCGTCTTCCTCATCCGTGCGGCCGGACGCACGCCCGAGCAGATGCGCGACGAGCTCGAGCGCCGCCTCGACAACGACGACGAGACCGAGGCCGCCGAGGCCCTCGACCAGCTGCGCGAGATCGCGCTGCTGCGGCTGGAGGCGGTGATCGCATGACCCACCTCACCACGCATGTGCTCGACGGCGCGGCCGGAGCCCCGGCATCCGGCGTCGACGTGAAGCTCCTCGACGCCGACGGGACGACCGTGGCGAGCGGGCGGACGGATGCCGATGGCCGCCTCGCCCTCGGACCCGACGAGCTGTCCGCGGGTACCTACGCGCTGGTGTTCGCGACGGGGCCGTACTTCGCAGCCCGCGGCACCGAGACGTTCTATCCGTCGGTCACGGTGGCCTTCACCGTCGCCGACACCCGCCACTACCACGTGCCCCTGCTGCTCAGCCCGTTCGCCTACTCGACCTACCGCGGCACCTGACCCCCCTCCCTCGCAACGTCCGCCCTCCCCCACGACGGCCGCCCTCCTCCGCGACGTCCGCCCTCCTCCGCGAGACACGGGCTGTGCACCGAGACACGTTGTGTGCAGCGGTGTCTCGGTGCGTAGACCGTGTCTCGCGGACTGCGGGGGCGGGCGGCGGGTGGGCGGGGGGGCGGAGGCGGG
>NZ_JAUF01000063.1:0-19170 GCF_000585455.1 Microbacterium sp. MRS-1 | reverse complement strand
CCCGGACAGACGGGTGCCCTCCGCCGCGGCCGAGGCCGCGACGAAGGGCACCTCGACGGTCAGCGGTTGACGGTCGACATGTCGGCGTAGCGGTCGCCGACCGGAGAGCCGATGGCGGCCAGCACGGCCACCTGGTCCTGCGTCAGCACCAGGTCGACCGCTGCGATGTTCTCCTCGACGCGGGTGAGCTTTCGCGTGCCAGGGATCGGCGCGATGTGCTCCCCCTGGGCCAGCAGCCACGCCAGCGCCACCTGAGCGGGGGTGGCGCCGGCATCCGCGGCGACCTTCTCGACCTCGTCGACGATCGCGAGGTTGGCCTGGAACGCGCCGTCGGCGAAACGCGGGTTGCTCTTGCGGAAGTCATCCTCGTCGAGCGCGTCCAGCGAGCGGATCGCGCCGGTGAGGAACCCCCGCCCGAGGGGAGAGTACGGAACGAACCCGATGCCGAGCTCGGCGAGCGCCGGCAGCAGCTCCGCCTCGGGGTCGCGCGTCCACAGTGAGTACTCGGTCTGAATCGCGGTCACGGGATGGACCGCGTGCGCGCGACGGATCGTCGCGACCGAGGCCTCCGAGAGGCCGTAGCCGCGGATCTTGCCTTCGGCGACGAGCTCGGCCAGCGCGCCGACCGTGTCCTCGATGGGCGTCGCAGGGTCCATCCGGTGCTGGTAGTAGATGTCGATGCGATCGGTGCGCAGCCGGCGCAGCGACCCCTCGACGGCCAGCCGCACGTTGGCCGGTGTGCCGTCCAGCCCGCGCTCGCCGGTCGTCGTGTGGCGGATCGTGCCGAACTTCGTGGCGATGACGACGTCGTCCCGGCGGCCCGCCTCGGCCAGCGTCTTGCCGAGGAGTTCCTCGTTCGTGTACGGCCCGTACATCTCCGCAGTGTCGAGGAAGGTGACGCCGCGGTCGAGGGCGCCGAGGATCGTGCGCGCCCCGTCGGCGTCGTCCTGGCCGGCGCCGGTGTAGAAGGCGCTGATGCCCATCAGTCCGAGGCCGATGCGGCTGACCTCGATGGGGGTGGAGGTTCCCAGAGTGGTGGTCTTCATGAGAGTGAGATCTCCTTGTCGTAGATGTCGATCTTGTGGTCGATGGCCCGCAGGCTCGCGGTGATCTCGTCGAGCTGTGCGCGCACACGTTCGCGATGGGCGACGAGCAGCTCCCGGCGCTCGGGCACGGTGGACTCCCCCACGCGCACCAGCTCGGTGTAGCGGCGGATGCCGGCGATCGGCATGCCCGTGAGGCGCAGCCGCGTCAGGAAGCGCACCCAGGAGATGTCGGCATCCGAGTAGCGGCGGTGCGAGGAGGAGGCGCGGTCGATCGGCGTCAGCATGAGCCCCTCGCGCTCGTAGTAGCGCAGGGTGTGCGTCGAGACGTCGGTGGCGGCGGCGGCCTCGGCGATCGAGACGCCCTCGCGCGCGGGGACGGGGAGCAGGGTCATGTGCCCACGGTAGAACTTCGAGTGCACTCGAAGTCAAGCCGCATGAGCGCATCTGCCGCGCCCGGGACACCTCGCGATCTCAGCGCTTTCGGGAGAAGGCCTCGAGCCGCTCCTCCGGGTCGAGTGCGGCCATCGCCCGTGTCCATTCCTCGCTGAAGACCTCGGCCGTCTCGGCCTCACCGACCGGGACGACGCTGTGCGTGATGGTGTCGTCGTAGACGTGCACGAGATGGAAGGACTGTCCGCCGTCCATGCCGTTGACCTCCTGCGGCGGACGCTGGAGGTTCATCGTGTAACAGGTCGCCGATGCGACGCTGACCGGGATGCCGGCGAAGGTGCCCGCCGTGGCGTAGTGGAGGTGTCCGGCGAGGATGGCGCGGACGTCGCTGCCGGCGAGCGCCGCCGCGAACTCGCTCTGATGACGGAGTTCGAGGATATCGAAGAACGGGATGTGGCTCGGCAGCGGCGGATGATGCAGAGCCAGCACGGTGCCCAGCGGCGCCGGTTCGGCGAGGATGCCGCGGAGCCAGTCCAGCTGTGCGGCATCCAGGTCACCGTGATGCCACCCCGGCACGGAGGAATCGAGAGCGATCAGGCGCAGTCCGCCGAGGTCCCACACACCGGTGACGGGTTCGAGACTCGGCGCCTCGTCGAGAAGTCCCGCACGCAACGCGGGGCGCTCGTCATGATTTCCCGCGACCCACACGATGGGCGCACCCAGCCGCGCAGCGACGGGTTCGACCTCGGCGCGCAGGGCGGCGTAGGCGTCCGGCTCACCCAGATCGGTCAGGTCGCCCGTGAACACGATGGCGTCGGCCTTGACGCCGGTGCGCTCGACTGCCGCCAATGTCGCGATGAGGTTGGCGGCGGTGTCGTATCGGCCACCGAGGGGCCGGTTCCCGGCGAGCAGATGCGTATCGCTGAGATGGACGATCACGCGCTGGGCGGGCGGATGGATGCCGAACGAGAACGAGGCAGGGGCCATGAGGTCAGCCTAGGCGCCGCCGCCGACGCGGGGCGGACCCTCCCGCAGTTCCGGGCGTGAGGCGCCCGCGATCGCGATGCCGGTGGGTCAGTGCAGGACGATCAGGGCGAGCCCAGCGAGAACCGCGACGCCGCACAGTGCGAATGACAGGTAGGCACCGATCAGCGCCAGACGCTTCTGCCCGTCGGTCAGGGGGCTCTTCTTCGCCGCCTTCGCGGCGGCTTTGGCCGCACGACGCGCCTCCTTCTCGCTGATCACGGTGATCGCGTCGGTGAACTCTGCGGGAGCGACGATGGGCGCCCGTCCGCCACGTACCAGCAGCCGCAGACCGCCCGCATAGAAGCCGACGACGAGCAGCGCACCGATCAAGGCGGCGGCGAAGACCTGGACGAAGGCCAACCAGTCGATGCTGATACCCATCAGCGCTCCCCCGTCTTCTCAGCACCGGACTTCTCGGCGGAAGGCTTCGTGGCCGAAGGCTTCGTGGCCGAGGGCTTCTTCCCGCCGGGCGCCGTGCTCTTCGCCCGCTCCTTCGCCCGGTCTGCCTTCTGCTGCGCGCGCTCGGCGCGCAGGATCGCGCGCTGACGACGCGTGGGCGGCGGGTTGCGCTTGACCTTGACCGCGAGCCCCGAGTCGGCGACCTCGCTCATCGCATTCGACGAGTCCACGTGCGTGCGACGCGAGCGCAGGAACAGACCGACGATGATCGCGACGGCGAGCACCGCGTCGATGACGATGCCGGCGCCTGCGAACCAGACGACCAGCAGTGCGGCGAAGGCACCGACGGCGGCCGAGGCGGGCAGCGTCAGCACCCATCCCACGGCGATGCGCCCGACGGTGCGCCAGCGCACTTTCGAGCCCCGCCGCCCGAGTCCGGAGCCGATGACCGAGCCCGAGGCGACCTGCGTCGTCGACAGCGCGAAGCCGAGCGCGCTGGAGGCGAGGATGGTCGCCGCCGTGGACGTCTCGGCGGAGAAGCCCTGTGCGGGCTTCACGTCGGTGAGCCCCTTGCCGAGCGTACGGATGATGCGCCAGCCGCCCATGTAGGTGCCGAGCGCGATCGTGAACGCACAGGCCAGGATCACCCACAGCTGCGGGTCGGCATGGGCACCGCTCTGCCAGCCCGCCATGATCAGCGCGAGGGTGATGACACCCATCGTCTTCTGCGCATCGTTCGTGCCGTGGGCGAGGGCGACGAGGGAGGAGGTGAAGATCTGGCCCCAGCGGAACCCGTCGCGACCGTCGGGCTTGTTGTCGTAGCGACGCGTCATCGCGTAGGCGAGCCGCGTCGCCAGGAAGGCGATGACACCGGCCGTGAACGGGGCGATCAATGCCGGCAGGACGACCTTGCTCAGCACCATGCCGAAATCGATGGCCGCCGCGCTCGCGCCGACGAGCGTCGCCCCGATCAACCCGCCGAACAGGGCGTGCGAGGAGCTGGAGGGCAGACCCAGCAGCCAGGTCAGCATGTTCCAGGTGATCGCACCGATCAGGCCGGCGAAGATGATCGGCAGGAACGCGAGCGGCTCAATCTGGTCCTCGCGGATGATCCCGTGCGAGATCGTCTTCGACACCTCGGTGGACAGGAAGGCGCCGACGAGATTGAGACTCGCGGCGAGCAGAACGGCGACTTTGGGCTTGAGGGCACCGGTCGCGATCGGGGTGGCCATCGCGTTCGCGGTGTCGTGAAAGCCGTTCGTGAAGTCGAAGAACAGCGCCAGCGCGATCACCAGCACGACGATGAGGGCAGCGGTTTCCACAGTTCGCTTTCGTCGGGATTCACAGGAAGGGAGCCGACGGAATCGGCGATGCGAACGAAGAGTTCACCGTGGGTTCATACTCCGGCAACCGGACCACAGAAATACTCCCACACTCAAGGCCCCTCGCAGAACGGCGATCCCGCCCCGACACGCCGGGCGTGGATTAGCGTGGAGCGGTGACCCGAGAGACGTCCTCCACGCCGCTGTCCGCCCCCGTCGCCGCCGCCCGTCCGACGCTTCGCCATCATCACGGCGACGAGGTGCGAGACGACTACGAGTGGCTGCGGGAGAAGGAGGATGCCGAGGTCATCGCGCACCTCGAAGCCGAGAACGCCTTCACCGAGCAGCGCACGGCCCACCTCGCGGGGCTGCGCCAGCGCATCTTCGACGAGATCAAGGCTCGCACCCTCGAGACCGACCTGTCCGTTCCGACGCGTCAGGGCGCATGGTGGTACTACGGGCGCACCGTCGAGGGCAAGCAGTACGGCATCCAATGCCGCGCGCCTCTGGCCGGCCCCGACGACTGGACGCCGCCTGTCCTGACGCCGGGCGTCGACGTCCCCGGCGAGATCGTCCTGCTCGACGGCAACGTCGAGGCCGACGGTCACGAGTTCTTCTCCCTGGGCAGCTTCGACGTCTCGACCGACGGTTCTCGACTGCTCTTCGGTGTCGATGTGGACGGCGACGAGCGCTACACGCTGCGTGTGCGCGACCTCGTCAGCGGGAAGAACCTGCCCGACGTCATCGAGAACACCTCGGCGGGAGCGTCGTTCTCCCCCGACGGCCGGTACATCGTCTACACGACGGTCGACGACGCGTGGCGGCCCGACACCGTGTGGCTGCACGAGGTCGGCACCGATGCCGCAGCCGACGCGCGCCTGTTCCACGAGCCGGACGAGCGCTACTGGGTGGGTGCCGGCTTCACGCGCAGCGAGAAGTACCTGGTCATCGAGGTGGGCTCCTCCATCACGACCGAGGAGTACCTCGTCGACGCGACCGATCTGCGTTCCGAACCGCGATCCATCTGGCCGCGTCGAGAAGGCGTCGAGTACTCGGCCACCCATGCCGTCGTGGACGGCGAGGACGTGCTCTACATCGTGCACAACGACGGCGCGCTCGATTTCGAACTGGTGCGCGTCGCGGCATCCGATCCGCAGGGCCAACGCGACGTCGTGCTGGCCCACACTCCCGGGCGGCGCGTGCTGGATATGTCCGCCTTCCGCGACTGGGGGGTCGTGTCGTACCGACGCGACGGGCTGTCGCGAATGGGGATCCTGGACTACGCCACCGGCAGCATCGACGAGCTCGCCTTCGAGGAGGAGCTCTACACCGCCGGAGCCGGCGGCAATCCCGAATGGGCCCCGCCCGTGGTGCGGCTCGGTTACGGCTCGTTCCTCACCCCCGGGACCGTCTACGACTACGACGTGGCGGCGCGTGAGCTGCACCTGCGCAAGCGCCAGCCCGTGCTCGGCGGATACGATCCGTCGGCCTACGGGCAGCGGCGCGAGTGGGTCATGGCATCCGACGGCACCCACGTGCCCGTCTCGATCGTGTGGAAGCGGTCGTTCGGCGAGCCGGGGAACGCGCCGCGTCCGCTGCACCTCTACGGGTACGGGTCCTACGAGCACTCCATCGAACCCGGTTTCTCGGTGGCGCGTCTGTCGATGCTCGATCGCGGCGTCGTCTTCGCCGTCGCGCACGTTCGCGGCGGCGGCGAACTCGGACGGCAGTGGTACGAGGACGGCAAGCTGCAGCACAAGCGCAACACCTTCACCGACTTCGTCGCGGTCGCGCGTCATCTGATCGACACGGGCGTCACCGCACCCGACCGCCTCGTCGCCGAAGGCGGTTCTGCGGGCGGTCTGCTGATGGGCGCGGTCGCGAACCTCGCCCCCGAGCTGTTCGCCGGCATCCTCGCCGACGTCCCCTTCGTCGACGCCCTGACGACCATCCTCGATCCTTCGCTCCCGCTGACGGTGATCGAGTGGGACGAGTGGGGCGATCCGCTGCACGACGCGGAGGTCTACGCGTACATGAAGTCGTACACGCCGTACGAGAACGTGCGCGAGGGAGTGACGTATCCGCGGATCCTCGCGACCACCTCGCTCAACGACACCCGCGTCTACTACGTGGAACCCGCCAAGTGGGTGGCGCGATTGCGCGAGGTCGGTGCTGACGCACTGCTGAAGTGCGAGATGGTCGCGGGCCACGGCGGTGTCTCCGGGCGCTACAACTCCTGGCAGCAGCGCGCCTTCGAGCTCGCCTGGTTACTGGACGTGCTGGGCCTCGCCGAGGACTGATTCCCCCCTCCCCGGACCTGTCCCCCGCACCTGTCCCCCGCACGCCGCGGCATGTCCCACTTATGCCGAGGCATGTCCCACTTATGCCGAGGCATGTCCCACTTATGCCGAGGCGTGTCCCACTTATGCCGAGGCGTGTCCCACTATCTGTGCTTGACAGCGCTCCCAGGCAGCAGGATGTGGGACACACAGCTCCGGCGCCGCGCCTCTGTGCCCCGGCGTCAGCGCCCGGGCGTCCACCCCGCACGCTGCAGGGCGTCTCGTACCATCGCGACCGCGAGCCGGCCATCGCCGACGAGGTGATGAGCCAGCACGCGCTCGTGCTGCCACCCCAGGCCGCGAATGGCCGCCCACCGGTCGGCGTCGCGCGCGAACTGACGCGCATCGTCAGCGTGGACGCGGCCGTCGTACTCGACCGCGAGACGGTAGCGGGGAAAGGCCAGATCGAGCTCCGCGACGAACGTCCCCCGATCGTCGAACAGGTTCCAGGCCACCTCGGCCTCCGGCAGGCCCGCGCGACTCAGCAGCAGCCGCAAGCGCGTTTCGCGAGGAGAGCGCACGCCACCGCGAGCGAGCGCCAGCGCCCTGCGGAGAATTCCGCCGCGCACGTCGCCCATCACCTCGATCTCACCCCGAAGCTCGGCCGCACTCGCCAGCGGGCTCCGGCCTGAGATCAGGTGATCTGCCGCGGCAACGAGGTCATCGAGCCGCCAGAGCGTGCCCGTTTGACGCCAGGCACGCGCCGGGTGCTCGACCGGCATCCCGCCCACCGTCGTGTGGGCCGGCGTTCGCAGCTGCAGCCGATGACCCACCACGGCGTGAGTACGGGGTTCGCGCGCAGGACGGTGGGTGGACACGTGGATGGTCGGCTCATACGGCCACTCCGGCTGAGGCACTCCGAGAAGATACAGGGCGGTCTCGTGGCTGAAGAACTGCCCGATGCGCAGCCTCGGCAGCAGCGCCCGACACGATGCCTCGAGCGAGCCAGGAGTGGGCTCCGCTCGCGCGCGGACGCCGTGGAAGGGACGCGACAGATCGCGTCCCCGCAGCCGCCCGGGGCTCACGCCCGCATCTCGCGCCTGAGCGACGGTGAACGCGTCCGGCAGACTCAGCGGCAGGTCGCTCGAGGTCGTCATCGCGCAAGCGTCACCCGTGCGCAGCGATGCTCTGGTGGCTGAGCACCGAACGGTGGAAACCTCGGAGCCCGACGCGGCCGGGGAGGAACCTGCGTAGGGCGTGGTCAGTGAGAGTGACCCTCGCAGGACGTGTCCCACTTCCTGCTGTCCGGTGGCCTCCTGCACAGCAGAAAGCGGGACACGGCACGGCGGAAGTGGGACAACGCCAGCGAAAAGTGGGACACGGAATCTGCGGTGTCCCGGTGGCGGGCTCAGCCGAAGAGCGCGGCGGCCTCTTCGTAGCGGTAGATCGGCACCGTGTTCAGCTCACCGAGAGCCTCCGCAAAAGGCACCCGCACGATGTCGGTGCCCTTCAGCGAGACCATCTGGCCCCAGGCCTGCTCGTAGACGGAGTCGGCCGCGTGCAGACCCAGGCGCGTCGCGAGCACCCGGTCGAAGCCGGAGGGCGAGCCGCCGCGCTGGATGTGGCCGAGCACGGTCGCACGCGTCTCGATACCGGTCAGACGCTCGATCTCGGGCGCCAGAACCTCGCTGATGCCGCCCAGGCGAGGGCGGTTGAAGGCGTCGAGCCCCTTGTCGCTGAAGGCCTCGTCCATACCCGTGAGCGTGAAGCCCTCGGACACGACGACGAGGGGCGCGCGCCCCCGGTCATGCGCCTTCTGCACCTGCGCGGCGATCTCGGTGATGGACATGGGCACCTCGGGGATGCAGATCACGTGCGCGCCGGCCGCGATGCCGGAGTGCAGGGCGATCCACCCCACGTGCCGGCCCATGACCTCGGCGACCATGCAGCGCTGGTGCGAGTCTCCGGTGGTGCGGAGGCGATCCATGGCGTCGGTGGCGATGTTGACGGCGGTGTCGAAGCCGAAGGAGTAGTCGGTGGCCCGGAGGTCGTTGTCGATGGTCTTGGGCACACCCATGACGTTGATGCCGTCGTTCCACAGCCGGTTGGCCGCGGCGAGCGTGCCCTCGCCGCCGATCGCGATGATCCCGTCGATGTGGTGGCCGTAGAGCGTCTTCGCGATGTTCTCGGCGCCGCCGCGGGGGCCCTCGTAGGGGTTGGTGCGGCTCGTGCCGAGGATGGTGCCGCCGACCTTCGAGAGGCCCTTGACCTCGTGGCGGGTGAGCGGGAAGAAGTCGCCGTCGACGACGCCACGCCAGCCGTCACGGATGCCGACGAACTCGATGTTGTAGTTCGTGGTGCCCTTGAGGACGACGCCGCGGATGACCGCGTTCAGTCCGGGGCAGTCTCCGCCGCTGGTGAGGATACCGATCTTCATGTGGAGATCCTTTGGTGATTCGGGATGTGATTCGGCGACGCTGCCTCCTTGACACTATCGCCGTATCGACGGCGGATGCCACCGCATCCGCCGTCGATAATCCCGGCCCGCCTCAGGCGGCGCTGAGCGCCTGGCGCAGCAGGTGCATGAGCGCCGACAGCTGCACGGAATCGCTCGAGGTGGGGTCGAGCTGGGCGCCGTCCAGGGCGCGCTGGGCAAGACCCTGCTTGGAGTCGATGAGCTCCGCGATCTTCGTGTCGATCGTGTGTGCGGCGATGATGCGCCACGCGGTGACGGGCTCGTCCTGGCCGATGCGGTGCACCCGATCGATGGCCTGCGTCTGCTCGGCGGCGGTCCACGAGAGCTCGGCGAGCACGACGTTGGATGCCGCCTGCATGTTCAGTCCGACGCCGGCCGCCGTCAGCGAGCACACGGCGATCGCCACACCGGGGTCGGTGTTGAAGGCGTCGATCGCCTGCTGGCGGGCGGTGGTCGTCTGATCGCCGCGGATGGAGATCGTCCGAAGGCCGGATGCCGCGAAGTGCGCCTCTGCGGCATCCATGACGTCGATGTGCTTCGCGAAGAAGACCACCTTGCCGACCGAGCGCTGCAGCTGCACGGCATAGTCGGCGGCGAGATGGGCCTTGGCCTGACCGATCTTGCGGACCATCGTGAAGACGTTGTCCGCGCCGGCGGCCGACGCCTTCGCGTCTTCGAGTTCACCGTGCGCGACGAGGCGGACGATGTCGTCGTCGACCTCGCCGATGAGCACCTTGTCGCCGCGCGCCTCGATGATGCGGCGGTACTTGGCCGCCAGGCGCGATCCGAGCTCACGCTCCGCTTCGCGGATGGAGCGTCCGAACTCGTCGTCGAGTTCCACCGGCAGGTCGGCGACGAGCTTGTCGGGAAGATCGGCCGCGACGTCCTTCTTCTTTCGACGGACGATGCCCATCGAGATCACGGCGTCGCGCGCCTCGGGGTAGAACGCCTTGTCGGCCGGCGTGAATCCCGTCGCGTCGAGCTTCTCCATGAGCTCGGGGCCCGGCTTCTCGCCGTTGGTCCAGCCGAGGAAGCGCCAGATCGCGTCGAAGTCCTCGACGTCGTTGATCAGCGGCGTTCCCGTGAGGGCGAGCATCAGCGGGTTGCGCACCTGCTCGCGGATGCGCCCGCCCAGGGCG
Organism: Microbacterium sp. MRS-1; assembly: GCF_000585455.1. Classification (NCBI taxonomy): domain Bacteria; kingdom Bacillati; phylum Actinomycetota; class Actinomycetes; order Micrococcales; family Microbacteriaceae; genus Microbacterium; species Microbacterium sp. MRS-1. The sequence goes on along the minus strand of NZ_JAUF01000063.1, from coordinate 9,093 downwards.
AGCACGTTCTGGGAACGCTGCGAGCTGAGGTTCTTGATGAAGTGGGCCTCGTCGACGACCATGCCCTTCAGGCCGAGCGAGCCGAGCCAGGACAGGTGCCGATCGAGCACCTCGTAATTGACGATGAAGACGTCGGCGAACGCGTCGACGGTGTCGCCGTCGCCGTGGATGACGGTCGCACGTCGCTGCGGCGTCCACCGCTCGACCTCACGCGCCCAGTTCATCTTGACGACATTGGGCACGACCGCCAGCAGCGGATACGCATCGGCGACGGAGGCGGCCAGCACCGACTGTGCGGTCTTGCCGAGGCCCGGCTCGTCGGCCAGCAGGAACGACCGGTGACCGGCGCGCACGGCCTCCAGGAAGCGCGACTGGTGCGGCATGATCTCGAGCCCCTTGGGCGAGATCCGATCGAACTCGGGAACGGGCGGAAGCTCCATGGAGGCGCTCGCGCCGCCGGCCCCGATCTCGAACGCCTTGTACAGCGGCCCCATCAGCTCCCAGCCGTCCAGCCGGCGGCGGGCGGTGGATGCCGGTGCGCGCAGTGCCACGTCGGGAGCCAGGAACGGGTTCGCCTCACGGCGCGCCTCGATCTGCGGCGGCACGACCTGGCGCTCGGCGAGCGCCGCGGGCACGACGGGAGTCTGTCCCCACCCCTGAGCGGCGGGCGCGGCGTCGGTGATGATGAGCTCGTCATCGGGCAGCTCCGCCCCCGACTCGAGCAGCCAGTCGCGGCGCATGCGCTTGGCGACCGGCGAGGTGGCCTGGTCGACCTCGAGCAGCTGGATCAGCGAGGTGTCGCGGGCCGCGGTCTTGGCAAGGATCGTCGCAACGCCGTCGAGACGCTTGAGCAGCTCGGCACGCGCTGCGGTGGGCACGGTCTCGTCGGCCTTGACGCGCGCGCGCTCCTCGCGGACGAGGAAGGCGATGACCTGGAACTTGACACGGTTGGTCGGACCGAGTTTGCCCTTCTGGGCCTTCGCCTCGACCTCGCGCACTTTGCGGGCGAGGATCGGGATCAGCGGGGCGTCGTCGTCGCGACGGGCGGACGAGCCGCGATGGGACGAGCCGCGTCGGCGTGACGCGGTGGCAGTGGATGCCGTGGTCGGCATGCTCCTCCTGAGCGTGAAGCGCCGGAAGACCGGCGTGGGTCCGGTCGGATGACCGGTCAGTCATTCCGCAGCGGTCGCCGCGGGGTAGGGCGAGGCGCGGATCCTTCGGCTGCGGGTACTCGCTTCTGCGAGCTGCGGCGACGAACGGCGCGGACCTCCCCCTCAGTCTAGCGCGCCCTCCCCCATCGCCGCGAGCGGCGGCCGGGTCACCGGCGCAGCCGCAGGCTGTTGAGGACGACGAAGACGCTCGAGAAGGCCATGGCCGCTCCGGCGATCATCGGATTGAGCACGCCGAGCGCTGCCAACGGCAGGGCGGCGACGTTGTAGGCGAAGGCCCAGAAGAGGTTGCCGCGGATGATGCGCATGGTGCGCCGGCTGAGGCGGATCGCGGTGAGCACCGGTGACAAGCCGCTGCCGGTGACCGCGATGTCGCTCGCATGCATCGCGGCATCCGTCCCCGACCCCATCGCGATGCCGAGATCGGCGGTCGCCAGCGCGGCCGCGTCGTTGACACCGTCGCCCACCATGGCGACCCGGTGTCCGACGGCACGCAGCCGCTCGACCTCGGCGACCTTGCCCTCCGGGAGCACGCCGGCGATGACCTCGCGGATGCCGACGGCACCGGCGACCGCCCGCGCGGCGCCCGCATTGTCGCCGGTCAACAGCACGACCTCGAGGCCCATCTCCCGCAGCGCCGTGACCGTCTGAGCACTGTCGTGACGAACGGTGTCGGCGACGGCGATGACAGCGTTGATACGGCCGTCCCACCCGGCGACGATCGCGGTCGCACCGCCTCGCTGCGCGCGATCGACGGCGTCCTCCACCGCACCGGCCCGCTCCGGGTCGGACGCGGCGGCCTGATCGAGGGCGAACGCCGGTCGACCCGCGAACACGCGGTGACCGTCGACGACACCGGTCACGCCGAGCCCGGCACGCCCGGCGAAGTCGCTGACCTCCCGAGGGTTCTCGGCGAGCGCTGCGACGGCGCGCGCGACGGGATGCTCGGACGCCCTCTCCAGCGAGCCGACGAGCAGTCGCACCATGGCGATGTCGGCTCCGCCGATCGGCGTGACGGCGGCGACCGTCATCGCCCCCTCGGTGACGGTACCGGTCTTGTCGAGGATCACCGTGTCGATCCTGTCGGCGGCCTCGAGCGCTTCGGGGCCTGTGATCAAGACGCCCAGTTGCGCGCCGCGTCCGGTGCCGACGAGGATCGCGATGGGCGTGGCCAGCCCGAGCGCGCAGGGGCAGGCGATGATGAGCACCGCGACGGCGGCGGTGAAGCCCGAGGCGAGCGCTTGGCCGGTGAATCCTCCCACCAGCAGCCACACGAGCAGCGTGAGGAGGGAGAGGCCGATGACCACGGGAACGAAGATCCCCGAGATGCGATCGGCCAGGCGCTGGACGCGACTCTTTCCGGCTTGCGCGTCTTCGATGAGCCGAGCCATCCGGGCGAGGCGGGTGTCGTCACCGATCGAGGTCGCCTCCACGACGAGGCGGCCGTCGGCGGCGATGGTGCCGCCGGTGACGGCGGAACCGGCCTCCACATCGATGGGAACGGACTCCCCCGTGATCATGCTCTCGTCGATCGACGCCTGTCCGCTGCGGACGACGCCATCGGTCGCGACCTTCTCCCCCGGGCGCACGACGAAGGCGTCGCCGACACGGAGCATCTCGATCGGCACGCGGCGGCCGTCCTCGAGCTCGACGTCGCGAGCGGACAGTTCCATGAGCGCGCGCACGGCTGCGCCGGCGGTGCGCTTCGAACGCTGCTCGATGACACGTCCGAGCAGGAGGAACACCGTCACCACCGCGGCGACCTCGAAGTACACCAACGAGGAGGGGTCGTGGACAGGAGCGAACGTGCCTCCCTCGTGGCGCATGTCGAGCCGTCCGGCGGTTCCGAACAACAGCGCCCAGATGCTCCACAGCGTCGCCGCTCCCGTGCCGAGTGTGATGAGCGTGTCCATCGTCATCGCGCCGTGACGCGCGTTCGCGATCGTCGCGCGGTGGAAAGGCCACCCGCCCCACACCACGACCGGCACCGCCAGGACGAATGAAACCCACTGCCAGCCCGGGAAGTGCCACGCCGGGATCATGCCCAGCACGACGACCGGAACGGCCAGCGCGGCGCTCACCCACAGTCGGGTCATCAGCGGTGTCGCGCCCGGCCGGTCCTCCACATCATGGACATGCCCCCCTGCGAGCCGTGCTCGTCGTGCGCTCCCGTCGCGGAGGCGTGCACCGCCTCGTGTGCGTGCCCGCCGCGCTGGCGCACGCGGGCGTCATACCCCGCCTCGCGCACCGCGGCGATGAGAGCCGCGGCATCGACACCGCTCGGGTAATCCACCCGCGCGGACTCGGTAGCGAGATTCACGGATGCCGAGACGCCGTCGATCCGCTCCAGCCGTTTCTCGACGCGCGCGACACAGCTCGCGCAGGTCATGCCCTCGATCTCCAGCACCGCCTCTGCCCGCGGCTCGGCGTCCGACGTGATCGCCTCCATGATCGTCCCCTCGCGTCAGCGTGCGACGACGGCGTAACCGGCCTCGTCGACGGCGGCGGCGATCTCGTCATCGGGCGCGGCGCCCTCGACGGTGACGGTGAGCGTGCCCTCGGTGACGTCGACGACGACATCGGTCACGCCGTCGACCTTCCGGACCTCACGGGTGACCGCCCCGGCGCAGTGGGCGCAGGTCATCCCCTCGACGGCGTACGTGTGCGTGGACATGGGAACTCCTTTCGCCGACGGCGCGGATCGGCGCCGGCTGTCGATGACAACCATGATACCCCCCTGGGGTATTCCCGCACAGTGCTGGCGTAGGCTGGGAACATGTTCAGCATCACCGAACGCGACCTTGCCGCGACGATCGATCACGCCATCCTGAAGCCCGAACTGACGCGCGCCGATGTCGACGCCGAACTCGACATCGCCGCCGAATGGCGCGTGTTCAGCGTGTGCGTCCGCCCGAGCGACATCGCGCACGCCGTCGAGCGTCTGGCGGGCACCGGCGTCACCGTCGGCACCGTCATCGGCTTTCCGCACGGCACCACCTCCAGCGCCGCGAAGGTCGCCGAGGTCCGCCAGGCCCTCGCCGACGGTGCGGTCGAGTTCGACATGGTGATCAACATCGGCGCCCTGCGCTCGGGCTTCGACGACGCCGTCGTCGCCGACATCCGGGCGGTGGTCGCGGCCGCGGCCGGCAAGGTGACGAAGGTCATCCTCGAGACCTCACTCCTGGACGACGAGCAGATCGCCCGCGGCAGCCGACTGACCGAAGCCGGTGGCGCCGACTTCGTCAAGACCTCCACGGGCTTCGCCGGCGGCGGGGCGACCGTCCCCCATGTCGAGCTCATGCGCTCCAGCGTCGGCCCGGACGTGCAGGTGAAGGCCTCCGGCGGGGTGCGCAGCTACGCCGACGCCCTCGCGATGCTCGCCGCCGGGGCGACACGGCTCGGAACGAGCGGCAGCGCTGTCATCCTCGGCGAGGCGCGCCGTGTGGATGCCGGCGAGCAGGCGTCGGGCGCCGTCGACACCTCGTCGTACTGACCCCGCCCGGGTGCGCGCGACTCAGCCGAGGGCGGCGCGCACCCGGGTGACGTCGTCGTCCATCTGGGCGATGAGCGCCTCGATCCCCTCGAAGGCGACCATGCCGCGGATGCGGTTCGTGAACCGGATCTGCACGCGATGCCCGTAGAGGTCGAGCCCCGTCTCATCCAGCACGTACGCCTCGACCTGGCGCGTCGGAACATCATCGAACGTCGGGTTGGTCCCCACCGAGATCGCCGCCGGGTAGCGGGTCGTCACCGTCGCACCGTCGGTGCCGAGGTCGACGAGCCACCCGGCATACACGCCATCGGCCGGGATGAAACCCTGTGCATCGGGTGACAGGTTCGCGGTCGGGTAGCCGAGCTCGCGGCCGCGCTTGAGGCCGTGCACGACCTCGCCCTGCACCGCGTGGGGACGTCCCAGCAGGCGCGCGGCGCCCTCGACGTCGCCCGCTGCGAGCAGATCCCGCACCCACGTGGACGACACACGGCGGCCTCCGCCCTGCACGTCCCCGACGACATCGACGTGGAAGCCGTACTCCGCCCCCAGGCGCACAAGGGTGTCGGGATCGCCCGCTCCCCCGTTGCCGAAGCGGAAGTCGTCGCCGACCATCACGCTGACCACTCCCAGGCCGACGAGCACATGCTCGACGAAGGCACGGGGATCGAGAGAGGCCAGCGCCTCGTCGAAGCGGAGCACGAGGGTGGCGTCGACCCCGGCGGCGGCGAGCAGGTCGAGCTTCTGCGGGAGGCTGCACACGGGCTGCGGGCACCGTTCGGGGCGCAGCAGGCTCAAGGGGTTGCGATCGAATGTGACGGCCACCACCCGCGCCCCGGCATCCTCCGCGGCGACACGCGCACGGTCGATCACCGCACGATGTCCGGAGTGCACGCCGTCGAACTTGCCGATCGCGACGACGCTGGGGCCGAACCCAGCCGGCACCTCCGCGGGGTCGTGAAAGACGATCACCAGCTGGAGCTCCCCTCGGTGCGCGCGGCGCCAAGGCCCGCCTCGTCGGACGCGGCTGCCGCGGCATCCACCTCTTCGGCGCGCTCGCGGCCTCCGCTGCGCAGCCACCACAGACCGACGAACGGCAGCACGAGCGGCACCCAGAAGTAGCCGAAGCCATAGCCGGACCAGACGGTCGCGTCGTGGAGGAAGAGCTCGGGATGCGTGAGGCTGAGCGTTCCGACGATGAGCACGCCTGCCAGCTCGAAGCAGATCGCCACCCAGGCCACGAGGTACCACCGGCGGCTGTCCGACTTGACGAGGGCAACGGTAGCGAGCACGTAGACGACGGCCGCCGCCGCCGACAGGGTGTACGCCAGCGGCGCGGCGGCGAAGTCCTGCACGATCTGAACAAACGAGCGTCCGGTCGCCGCCAGCGCCATGACCGCGTAGACGACGACGAGCACGCGCCCGATTCCCGTCATCCGGGTCGAGGCGGCGGCGTCGGTGTGTGGCGCAGTCATGACCTGTCAATGATAGGCGCCCGCCTCCGCCGCAGCGGCGGCCTCACATGCCCGCGGTGGTCCAGATGACCTGCATGCGCCACACCATGACCGCGACCGACAACGCAGCGATGCCCATGATCACCGTGCTCCAGCGGCTGCGTTCGATGAGCGCCCAGATGACGGATGCCGGGGGGATGAGCACGGCCGAGACGAGGTAGACCCAGAACTCCAGCGCACTGCCGGCCGGCGGGTTGCCGACGAGGGGGGCGACGATCGCGATGACCACCTGGGCGAGCAGGAGCAGCAGGATCAGCGCCATCGCGCCGACAGTGAGATCGCTCGGTCGACAGCCGGCGAGTCCGAGGATGATCGCGACGAGTCCCGCCACGACGGCGACGGCGACCTGCACGATGGCGAACCACTCGATCATGCGTCCTCCGCCATGTTCATCGTGCTCTTGATGTCGGCACCGCGTCGCTCGACGATCCCGACGAGCCGGCCGTCGGGATCGATCGCCGCCAGCGTCGGTGACATCGCCCCCTCCAGCCGCGGTGCCGCGCCGACCAGACGCTTGCCGTGGCGGAGGTCGCGCGCTTCGTCCGCAGTGACGGGGAGTGCACCGAGCACGGATGCCGCGACCTGCGCCGGCGACAGCAGCGGCGCGTCCGCAGCGATCTCGGAGACGGCGTCGCGCACCTCGAACGCGCCGATGCGCGTGCGCCGCAGCGCCGTCAGGTGGCCGCCGACTCCCAGAGCGGCGCCGAGATCGCGCGCCAGGGCGCGGATGTACGTGCCGCTGGAACAATCGACGACGACGTCGAGTTCGATGCGCCCCTCGGCGGTGTCGCGGCGGCGGACGATGTCGAAACGATCGACCGTCACCCGGCGGGCTGCCAGCTCGACGCTCTCTCCCGCTCGGGCGAGGTCGTAGGCGCGTCTGCCGGCGACCTTGATCGCCGACACGGTGCTCGGAACCTGATCGATCTCGCCCGTGAGCGCCGCGATGCCGGCGGCGATGCGCTCGTCGGTCACGGCCGCGAGGGCCTCGGCATCCGCCCACGCGGTCTCGATGCCGTCCGCGTCGTCGGAGTCGGTCGCAACGCCCAGCAGCACGGTGGCCTCGTACGTCTTGCCGAGCCCGACGATGAAGGTGAGCAGCCGGGTCGCCGGTCCGACCCCCAGGATGAGCAGCCCGGTGGCCATCGGGTCGAGCGTGCCGGCGTGTCCGATCTTGCGGGTGTTCAGGGCGCGGCGCGCCCGTGCGACCACGTCGTGGCTCGTGATCGCCTGCGGCTTGTCCACGAGGAGGACGCCGTTGGGGGCAGCAAGCAGAGAAGCGGGCATTGCTCCAGCCTAGGCGCGGCGCCACATCTCGCCGTGTCTGCGCGCACCGCAACGGCCCACATCACAGGGTGGCCCCGCGTCACGCTGTGGCCCCGTCTGCCTCGCCTCTTCTCCCCTGCCGTCCGGCCTGTTCCGTGTTCAGTCCGCGCTGCCGCGGCAGAGTGCGGATCGTCGAGAAGTCGCGGGAGCACGGATGCCGCGATCGTGCGGAGACTGAATACGCAACGCGTCGGCGACCGTAGGCTGGTGCGATGCCCGACCTCGCGACGCCGCTCATCGCCTGGTACCGCGACAACGCCCGCGATCTGCCCTGGCGCGCGGAGGGGTTCGGGGCCTGGGGTGTGCTGGTGAGCGAGTTCATGTTGCAGCAGACGCCGGTGGCACGCGTCATCCCGCTGCTGGAAGCCTGGCTGACGCGCTGGCCGACACCCACGGCTCTGGCCGCCGATCCGCCCGCCGCGGCCGTCGCACAGTGGGCGAACCTCGGCTACCCGCGGCGGGCGCTGTGGCTGCACCGCGCCGCGGTGGAGATCCGCGACCGTCACGACGGGGTCGTGCCGCGTGAGGTCGAGGCCCTTCTCGCCCTGACGGGCATCGGCGACTACACGGCGCGTGCCGTGGCCGTGTTCGCCTACGGCGAGCGTCACCCGGTGGTCGACACGAACACCCGGCGCGTCATCGCGCGGGCCGTCGACGGACGCTCTCAGCCGGGACCGCCGGCTCGCGGTGATCTGGCGGCGATGACGGCGCTGCTTCCGCGCGACGATCAGGATGCCGCGATCGTGAACGCCGCCATGATGGAGCTCGGCGCGCTCGTGTGCACCGCGCGTGCAGCGCGATGCGACGTGTGTCCGATCTCCGCGCTCTGCGCCTGGCGCGCCGCGGGCTACCCCGACACCGGCGATCTGCGCCGCAAGCAGGCTGCCTACGAGGGCAGCGACCGTCAGGCGCGCGGAGCGGTGCTGCACGCCCTGCGGGCGGCGCCGTCACATGCGCTGCCCGCCGACGACGTCGCCGCCGACTGGCCGACTCCCGCGCAGCGTGATCGTGCGATCGACTCGCTCATCGTCGACGGACTCGTCGAGGTCGTCGACGGCAACCTGCGCCTGCCGCAGTGAGCGATGAGGCTCAGTCCTCGTCGTCGTCCTCACGCGGCTTGACGTACGGGTCGGCGTCGCCCGCGTACGCGGCCCCGGCCGCAAGCCCTGCCACGGCCGCATCGCGCTCCTGCGCTTCGCGCAGCAGCTGCGCGATGTGTCCCGCGTTCTCGGGAAGCGCGTCGGGGATGAACTCCAGCGACGGGGTGAGACGGATGCCGAGACGCTTGCCCACCTCGCTGCGCAGCATGCCGGTCGCGGCCTTGAGCGCAGCGGCGGAGTCCTCGCGCGCCTGGTCGTCGCCGTACACCGTGTAGAACACCGAAGCGTGCTGCAGGTCGCCCGTGACGCGCACGTCGGTGATCGTCACGAAGCCGAGGCGCGGGTCGCGCAGCCCCTTCTCGAGCCGCTCGGCGATGAGCACGCGGATGCGGTCGGCGAGTCTCGCCTGCCGTTCGTTCGACATCTTCTCTTCCCTTCACATCACAGCAATGCGGCTGCACCGCAGTCACGGCAAGGGCGGAGCCGGTCGCGGC
>NZ_JAUF01000062.1:0-5124 GCF_000585455.1 Microbacterium sp. MRS-1 | reverse complement strand
GTCTCGGTGCGGACGTGGTGTCTCGCGGGCGGGGCGGTCGGGCGGATGCCGGGGTCAGCGGGCGCCGAGCAGGTGCTCGGTGGCCAGCTGCTGCAGGCGGACGAAACCGAAGCCCTTGCCGCCGAGGTAGGCGTCGGTGTCGAAGTCCTCGTAGGCGGAGCGGTCGGCCACGAAGTCGTCGTAGCTCTCGCCCTCGGCGAACGTCGGCTGAGCGAGCTCGGCCACGCGCGCAGCGGCAAGTGCCTCCTGCACCTCCGGATCGGCGCGGAAAGCGGCCGCGCGCTCCTTCAGCAGCAGGTACGTGCGCATGTTGGCGGCTGCCGAGTCCCAGACGCCGGTCTCGTCCTCGGTGCGCGAGGGCTTGTAGTCGAAGTGGCGCGGTCCCTCGTAGGCCGGGCCGCCGTTCGGGCCGCCGTTTTCGAGCAGGTCGACCAGCGCGAACGCGTTGTGCAGATCGCCGTGGCCGAACACGAGGTCCTGGTCGTACTTGATGCCGCGCTGACCGTTGAGGTCGATGTGGAAGAGCTTGCCATGGTAGAGCGCCTGGGCGATGCCCGCGGCGAAGTTCAGGCCGGCCATCTGCTCGTGGCCCACCTCGGGGTTCAGGCCCACGAGCTCGGGACGCTCGAGCGAGTCGATGAAGGCGAGGGCGTGCCCGACCGTCGGCAGGAGGATGTCGCCGCGCGGCTCGTTCGGCTTGGGCTCGATCGCGAAGCGGATGTCGTAGCCCTTGCTGTCGACGTAGTCGCCGAGGAAGTTGACGGCTTCGCGGTAGCGCTCCAGCGCCTGGCGGATGTCCTTCGCGGAGTCGTACTCGGCGCCTTCGCGACCGCCCCACATGACGAACGTCTGCGCGCCGAGCTCGGCTCCGAGGTCGATCTGGCGCAGCACCTTGCGGATGGCGAAGCGGCGTACGTCGCGGTCGTTCGAAGTGAAGCCGCCGTCCTTGAAGACGGGGGCGCTGAAGAGGTTGGTCGTGACCATCGGCACCTTCAGTCCCGTCGCGTCCAGCGCCCCCTTGAGACGGTCGATCTGGTGCTGACGGTCGGCGTCGCTGGAGCCGAAGGGGAAGAGATCGTCGTCGTGGAAGGTCAGCCCATACGCCCCCAGCTCGGCGAGCTTCTCGACCGCGTGCACGACGTCGAGCGGCGGACGGGTCGGGCCGCCGAACGGGTCGGTGCCGTTGTAGCCGATGGTCCAGAGACCGAAGGTGAACTTGTCGGCGGGGGTCGGGGTGGTCATGACGCTCCTTCGCGGTCTCCCGGGTGGGAGGTTTGTTGTTGACAGCAACCTATACCACGACGCACCCGTCGTCTACCGCGACGCCCGGCATCCGCGCCTCTAGGGTGGACGCGTGGCACGCGCAGAAGGAACCGTCGAAGGCGTTCGGCGCGCCAACCTCTCCCGCGTGCTGCGGCTCGTTCACGAAGACGGCCCCCTCTCGCGCGCGGCACTCACCGAAACGACCGGTCTGAACCGGTCCACGGTCGGCGCGCTGGTCGCCGACCTCGTCAGCGCGGGCCTCGCCACCGAGGGCGCCCCCGAGATGCACCGGCGCGTGGGACGGCCCTCACCGTCGGTCGCGGCCGCCGCGGACGTGGTCGCCATCGCGGTCAATCCCGAGGTCGACGCCCTCACCGTGGCCGCCATCGGACTCGATCGCACGATCGTGTGCCGCGAGCGCATCGAGCTCGCCGGACTGCTCACCCCCCAAGAGGCCACCGCGCTCACCGCCGAGGTGGTCGAACGCTGGCGCACGGGGGTGCTCGCCTCGCACCGCATCGTCGGCATCGGCATCGCGGTGCCCGGGCTGGTGCGCTCCGCCGATGGCCTCGTGCGCCGCGCCCCGCACCTCGACTGGACCGACGCCCCGCTGCGCGACGAGCTCGCGCAGGCCACGGGCCTGCCGACGGCGATCGACAACGACGCGACGCTCGGCGCCCTCGCCGAGAGCCGCTACGGAGCCGGTCGCGGCGTCGCCGATCTGATCTACGTCAACGGCGGCGCAAGCGGCATCGGCGGCGGCCTGGTGATCGGCGGACACCTCGTGCGCGGCGCGGGCGGCTACGCCGGCGAGCTCGGCCAGAACAGGCCGGGCATCGCACAGCCGGCGGATCGTCGCTCGGGCGCGCAGGGCACTCTGGAAGACGAGGTGAGTCGCTCGCGCCTGCTCGCCGTCGTGGGGCTGCACAGCGCGGACGAACCCACGCTCGAGGAGGCGATCCGCACCTCGGGGAGCGTGGAGGTCGCCGCGGAGGTCGAACGACAGCGCCGCATTCTCGCGACGGCGTTGGCGAACGCCGTGAACGTGCTCAACCCGTCGACCGTCATCCTCGGCGGCTTCCTGGCGACGATCCTCGACCAGGATGCCGAGGCCCTCCAGAGCGCCGTCCGCGAGCAGGCGATGGCCATGAACGTCGAAGACCTGCACCTGCGTGCGGCCGACCTGGGCCCCGACCGCCTGCTCGTGGGCGCGGCTGAGATCGCCTTCGACGCGCTGCTCACCGACCCCCTCGATGCACTGCCTGGCGCGCTGCCTGACGCGGGCTGACCCCCGGCATCCCCGCGCTCAGCGCAGCGGTGCGGTCGTCGCGCGCGGAATGAGCCGCGTGGGAAGCACGAGGTGCGTGGCCTCGGGGGTTCCCCCGGCGAGCATCGTCACCAGCATCCGTGCGGCCTCGGCGCCGAGGCGCTGAATGGGCTGGCGCACCGTGCTGAGCGGACGCGCCGTGAGGAAGGCTTCGGGGATGTCATCGAATCCGATCACCGACAGGTCGCCCGGCACATCCAGTCCCAGCTCCCCCGCCACCTCGATGAGCCCGAGCGCGGTGCGGTCATTGGCGGCGAACACCGCCGTGGGCCGGTCGGACTGCTGCAGCAGCGCACGCCCGACGACACGGACCGTGTCGGGGTCGTACATGCCCACGGCCACGAGGGCCGGGTCGAAGCGGATGCCGGCCTGACGCAGCGCGCGGCGGTAACCCGCCTCGCGCATCTCCGACGAGCGCAGTTCGGGCCGCCCCGCGAGAAACCCGATGCGCCGATGCCCGAGCTCGAGCAGGTGTGTCGTCGCCTCGAGTCCGCCGGCGAGGCTGTCGGATTAGACCGACGGGATGTCGACGCGGCCGGCGTGCGGGTCGACCGCGACGATCGGGACGTCGGCGTTCACACCCACCACGGTCGGGGTCACCATGATCGCCGCGTCGATCAGCGTTCCGCTGAGGCGGCTGAGCGAGCGCCGCTCCCACCCCTGCGGGTCGCTGTCGCGTGCTCCCGCGTACGCCAGCAGGTCATAGCGATGACTGCTCAGTGCCGCACCGACGCCTTTGAGCACCTCCGCGCTGAACGGCTCGAAGTCCGAGACGAGCACGCCCACGACCCCCGTCCGGCGGGAGCGCATACTGCTGGCGACGAGGCTCGACTCGTAGCCGAGCTCGGCCACGGCATCCAGCACGCGCGACACCGTCGCACTGGCGACGCCATACCGCCCGTTGACCGCTTTGGACACCGTGGCGACCGACACTCCGGCGGCGGCGGCGACGTCATGGATGGTGGCTCTGCGACTCACGGGGCGATCCTATGGGGACGGAAACGTTATTGAAAAGGTTTTTGAAAACGTTTGACGTTGTTGACAACAAATGGACACACTGGTGCACATTCCGGCCTGAACCCGTTCACCGGAATGCTCCGTGCCCCGAATGACCGGGGTGAGGCTCAATGAGGAGGACAGGAATCACATGAAGGCGAACAAGATCCTGACCGGAGCGGTGCTCCTGGTCGCGGGCACGCTCGGTCTGAGCGCCTGCAGCGGCGGATCCGGCGGGACCAACGCCGACGGCAAGGTCGAGATGACGCTCTGGCAGAACTCGACCACCGGTCCCGGACAGCAGTTCTGGAAGGACGCGATCGCGGCCTTCGAGAAGGAGAACCCGAACGTCACCATCACGATGCAGTCCGTGCAGAACGAAGACATGGACGGCAAGCTGCAGACCGCGCTGAACGCGGGCGACGCTCCCGACATCTTCCTGCAGCGCGGCGGCGGCAAGCTCGCGGCGATGGTGCAGGCGGGTCAGCTGATGGACCTCACCGACAAGATCGGCGACACCGCCAAGTCGGAGATCTCCGACGGCTCCTTCAAGGCCGAGACCTACCAGGACAAGGTGTGGGCCATGCCGCTGGCGGTGCTGCCGAGCGGCTTCTGGTATAGCTCCGACCTGTTCACCAAGGCGGGCATCACGACGCCGCCGACCACCATCACCGACCTGGAGTCGGCCGTCGGCAAGCTGAAGTCCGCGGGCGTCGCACCCATCGCGCTCGGCGCGAAGGACGCCTGGCCGGCCGCCCACTGGTACTACAACTTCGCCCTCCGCGAGTGCAGCGCCCAGACCATCGAGAAGACCGGCGACACCAAGGACTTCAGCGACGGCTGCTGGCTGAAGGCCGCGGAAGACCTGAACGACTTCGCCGCGACCCAGCCGTTCAACGACGGCTTCCTGACCACGAGCGCCCAGCAGGGCGCCGGCAGCTCTGCCGGTCTCGTCGCCAACCACCAGGCCGCGATGGAGCTCATGGGCGCGTGGGACCCGGGCGTGATCGCCTCCCTCACCCCCGACGAGAAGCCGCTGCCCGACCTGGCATGGTTCCCGTTCCCCGAGCTGTCCGGCGGCCAGGGCGAACCGGGCTCGATGATGGGCGGCGTCGACGGGTACTCGTGCTCGGTCAAGGCTCCGAAGGAGTGCGCCGACTTCCTCAACTTCATCGCCTCGGCCGACCAGCAGAAGGCCTACTACGCGGCCTTCAGCGCCCCGCCCGTCAACAAGACGGCGCAGGCGGCGGTCAAGGAGCCCTACCTGCAGGAGGTCCTCGCCGCCTACAACAAGGCCCCCTTCGTGTCGCAGTGGCTCGACACCGTCCTCGGCCAGAACGTCGGCAACGCGCTGAACGTCGCCGTGGTCGATCTGCTCGCGGGCAAGAGCAACCCGCAGCAGATGATCCAATCGGTCACCGACGCGGCCAAGAAGGGCTGATCGGATCGTGTCCCTTCGCGAGACCTCCGTGGCCGTCACCGACCCGGAGACGGATCTCGCGCAGCACGGCGGGGGCGGCGTGACGCCGCCCCCGCCC
>NZ_JAUF01000061.1:0-24656 GCF_000585455.1 Microbacterium sp. MRS-1 | reverse complement strand
GGGAGGGGGCTACAGCCGCACGAGCTCGATCACGCGGACGACGGCGGCGCCCTCCTCGACGGAGGCCGCGAGATCGACCTCGGCCCGGATGCGCCAGTCGTGGTCGCCGGCCGGATCGTCGATCGTCTGCTCGACGCGCCAGAGGCCGGATGCCGCCGCATCCGCCGTGTCGATCACGCAGAGCCGCGGCGAACGGGCCGGCCCACCGGTGAGGATCTCGTCGTGCTCGTCGTAGTAGCGGTCGAGGGCTTCGGGCCAACCGACCTCGGGGTCGAGGGCCACCAGCGCGTCGTCGTCCTGCAGAGCCGCGAGCTGCACCCGCCGAAAGAGCTCGTTTCGCACGAGCACCGTGAACGCGCGCTCGTTCGTGAGGATGGAGGGCGGCGCCGGCGGCACGACCGGAGCGCCGTCCTCGGGCAGCACCGCCGTCGGGTCGATGAGCGCCGACCACTCGTCGACGAGACTCGAGTCGACCTGGCGCACGAGTTCGCCGAGCCACTCGATGATGTCGCGCAGCTCGTCGGTTCTCGCATCAACGGGAACGGTCTGGCGGATCGCACGGTCGGCGTCGGACAGGTAGCGCAGCACCAGTCCTTCACTGCGGGACAGCTGATAGAAGGAGACGTATTCCGCAAACGACATGGCCCGCTCGAACATGTCGCGGACCACCGATTTGGGGCTCAGCTCGAAGTCGCGCACCCAGGGCTGCGACGAGGCGAACACCTCGAAGGACTGCGTCAGCAGGTCGGCGAGCGGTTTCGGGTAGGTGATCTCCTCGAGCAGCGCCATGCGCTCGTCGTACTCGATGCCGTCGCGCTTCATGGCGGCAACCGCCTCGCCCCGGGCGCGGTACTCCTGCTGCCCGAGAATGGCGCGCGGATCGTCGAGTGTGGCCTCGATGACGCTCAGGACATCGAGGGCGTAGTGGCCGGTGCCGACACCACCCGCCGCGGCGGTCGCCGGGGCGGTCGCTGGGGCGGGCTGTTCATAGCTCCGGAAGGACGACGTAGTTTCGTTGGAATCGGACGCTGTGGGCTCCTCGGCGGCGAGATCTCCGGAGTTGTGAACACGCGCCCCGGCGCCCGGAGCCACGTCGTCGTCCGGCGACAGCAGTTCGATGGCGGCGAGCGCGAAGGGCGACAGCGGCTGATTGAGGGCGAAGTTCGGCTGCAGGTCGACGGTGAGCGCGATGCGAGGGCGCGATGGCGCGGAGCGGTCGATCTCGACGATCCCGGCATCCACGAGCGTGCGGAAGATCGCGATGGCGCGTCGGGCGAGGGCGAACCGACGCGCGGCCGGCTCGTGGTTGTCGAACACGAGTGCGCGCACGTGGCCGAAGACGTCTCCCCCGCGGCCGATGACGTTGATCAGCATCGCGGCGGTGAGCTTCAGCTGCGGCACGAGCGGCTCGGGAGCGGCAGAGATGAGCCGCTCGTACGATCCCTCTCCCCAGTTGACGACGCCGGTGGGGGCCTTCTTGCGGACGATCTTCTTGCGCTTGGCCGCGTCGTCGCCGGCCTTCGCGAGCGCGACCGCGTTCTCGATCTCCCACTCGGGCGCCATGACCACGACATTGCCGTAGGTGTCGTAGCCGGCGCGCCCGGCACGGCCGGCGACCTGGTGGAACTCGCGCGCGCTGAGCTGGCGCATCTTCGTGCCGTCGTACTTGCTCAGCGCCGTGATCATGACGGTGCGGATGGGCACGTTGATGCCGACTCCGAGGGTGTCGGTGCCGCAGATGACCCGCAGCAGCCCGCGTTGGGCGAGAGTCTCGACGAGTCGCCGGTAGCGCGGCAGCATGCCCGCGTGGTGCACGCCGATGCCGGCCCGAACGAGCCGCGACAGTGTCTTGCCGAAACCCGTCGTGAAGCGGAATCCGCCGATGGCGTCGGCGATCTCGTCGCGCTGGGCGCGTGTGGTGAGGGTGACGGATGCCAGGGCCTGCGCACGCTCGAGGGCCGCCGCCTGTGCGAAGTGCACGATGTAGACCGGCACCTGATGCTCGTCGACGAGCATCGTCAGCACCTCGTGCACGGGCCGGCGCTCGTACGAGAAGTGCAGCGGCACCGGCCGCTCGACGCCGGTGACGAGCGCCACGGGGCGCCCCGTGCGGCGCTCGAGGTCTTCGGCGATCGGCGTCACGTCGCCGAGGGTGGCCGACATCAGCAGGAACTGCGCCTGCGGCAGCAGCAGCAGCGGCACCTGCCACGCCCATCCCCGGTCTGGGTCGCCGTAGTAGTGGAACTCGTCCATGACGACCTGATCGACCTGCGCATCCGCGCCGTGACGGAGGGCGATGTTGGCGAGGATCTCCGCGGTGCAGCAGACGATCGCGGCATCCGGGTTCACCGACGAGTCGCCGGTGACCATGCCGACGTTCTCGGCGCCGAACACCTCGACCAGCGCGAAGAACTTCTCACTGACCAGCGCTTTGATCGGCGCGGTGTAGTACGAGCGGCCGCCCGCGGCGAGGCAGGCCGCGTGAGCGGCGATCGCGACGAGCGACTTGCCGGTGCCCGTCGGTGTCGACAGGATGACGTTGGCACCCGAGACCAGCTCGATGACGGCCTCGTCCTGCGCGGGGTACAGTGCCAGCCCGCGGCCGGCGGCCCAGGCGACGAAGCCCTCGTACGCGGCATCCGCCGTCGCTCCGACGGGCACGAGGTCGGTCAGTGCCGCGGGCGAGGTCATTCCCCGAGTCTGCCAGGCGCGGCGGCGCCCGCGGTCGCGCGGCGCCGCGGCGGTGCGGTCAGGGGCGCGCAGCCTTGGCGGCGAGCACGTGCCGCGCGGCGTCGTCCACACGCTGCGCGAACGCGGGATCGGCCTGCGCTTTGGCGAGCACCGCGTCGTACATCTCCGCGAACACGCTCGGATCGGTCGATGCCAGCACGACGTCGACCCCGGCGCTCAGCGCGAGCACTGCGCGATCGGCCGGCCTCCACGCCTGCACCGCCTGTGCCGCGGAGAGGTCGTTGGTGACGATCATCGCGTCGGGCCCGACGAGCGACCGGGCGAGGCCCACCACCGTCGGTGAGAACACCGCCGGTGCAGAGGGGTCGATGTTCTGGTAGATCGCGCTCGAGACCATCACGGCGGCGGGGCCGCCCTGCAGCAGACGGCGGTAGACGGCGACGTCGGGGCCGTCCGCGGTGACGGTCGTGTCGACCACGTTCGCGGTGGTGTCGGTGTTGGCGGTGACGTGACCGAGCCCCGGGACGTGCTTGAACACCGGCATGACACGCGAGGCCCGCATCCCGTCGGCGAACGCGCCGGCCTTGGCGACCACCGTCGCCTCGTCGTAGCCGTACTGACGGCCGAGGGCCCCGATGGGCGGATTGTCGAAGCGGGTCGCCTCGCTCGTGACGATGTCGACGACGGGCGCGAGGTTCAGCGTGACACCGGCGGCGGCGAGCTGCTGTCCCCACGTCGTGGCCGATGCGCGCAGCTGTTCGTCGGGCAGGTCCGCCTGCCGGATCGCGAACGGCGACGGGCCGTAGGCGCCGCAACCGGTCAGCGCGACGGCGATGGCGGCGGCTGCCGCGGCAGCGCGCAGGGCGCGCGCGCGGGGTCGCGAACGGCGGCGGGTGAGGGATGTCACCCCGCCATCCTCCCGATTCGCGCCTCGCAACGACAGGCCTGGTGTCGCGGCCCAGACCCGGCCTACGGTGGGAGAACACCTGCACACGAAAGGGACGTCATGAGCGACGACATCCGCATCGCCCGCAACGACGACGCCGACCGCTACGAGATCCTCGTCGACGGCCGGGTCGCCGGTTTCACCGAGTACGAAGCGGATGCCGAGGGCCGCCACGTCTTCCCGCACACGGAGATCGACCCCGCCTACGGCGGACGCGGGCTCGGCACGAAGCTCGTCGCGGCGGCGATGGAGGGTGAGGCCGCACGCGGGATGAGCGTGGTGCCGGTTTGCCCCTTCGTCGTGCGATACCTGCAGAAGAACGAGGTGCCCGGCCTCGCTGTCGCGTGGCGCGAGGGTGACGTCGAGGCGGCGGCCCACGCGTCGACGGCAGAGCCGACCCCGGGCGACGAAGGAGTCGGGTCGTCCCGAGCATGACCAGGCTCGACGACGCCGCCCCCGGCCTGGCCTGACCTGCCGAATGCGACGGCCCTCGCGCACTGCTGCTCGAAGCCCGCGAGGTCCCTCTCGGAGGCGTGCGTGCAATGGAGGTGCACCGCAGTCTGCCCCAGCGCGCCCTGCCGATGGTCGGCGCCTGGTGCTTCCTCGATCGGTTCGGTCCGCAGACGGCGCGCATGCGCGTGGAACCGCACCCCCACATCGGCCTGCACACGGTGCCCTGGCCGCTCGTGGGCGAGGTGCGCCCCCTCGACGGCGGGCCGGACGCCGGCGGCGCCACGGCGACGGTCGTCGTCGGCGACTTCGCGGGCGCACGCTCGCCCGCGACGATGCACACGCCGATCGTCGGCGCCGAGATCCACGTGCCCGCAGGATCGCGCGTGCGCCTCCCGCTCGATCCGGTCAGGGAGTACGCCCTCGTCGGCGTCGCCGGAGTGCCCGAGGTGCACACGGCGCCGGATGCCGCGACCGCTCTCCCCGACCAGGGACTGCTGTACCTCGGCATCCATCGAGACGGTGTCGAGGTCAGCGCGCAGCGCGAGACGACACTGTTCCTGCTCGGCGGCGAGCCGTTCGAGTCGGACATCGTCATGTGGTGGAACTTCGTGGGCCGCTCACACGATGAGATCGTCGCCGCGCGCGAGGCGTGGGAGAGCGAAGCGGACGACACCGAGCGCGCCGACGCGCGGTTCGGGCACGTCATCGGACACGACCGTGAGCGGGTGCCGGCGCCTCCGCTTCCGGCGGTGCGACTGACTCCTCGACGCCGCACGGTCTGAGGGTTTTTCCCAGCCCGGGCTCCGCGAGCGCGCAGCTACGCTGGAGGCGTGGCCCGAAACACCGTCCTGTCGACGCGCGTCCTGCTGGTGTGCGCGGCAATCGGCGTGGCCACCGGCATCCTGGGCGGCATCGCCGGACTCGTGACGCCGATCGTCCTCTCCGTGCCCGGTCTGGCCATCGTCTATGGCCTCGTGCTCGGCGCACACGTGCTCCCCGGCATCATCGCGCAGGAGGTGCTGCGCCTGCCCCTGGTGGCTGTGCTCACGCACGTCCTGGCCGCACTCGTCGCCAGTGCCTTCGCGCCGATCTGGACCACGCGTTTCCTCGGCACGGCGCTGCTGTTCGGCGCGATCCAGGAGGGTGTAGCCGCCCTCACCCGCTACCGCGCGTGGGGTGCGTGGCGGTTCTTCATCTCCGCGGCCGTGATCGGTGTGCTCGTGGCGGTCGTGGTCTTCTTCGCCGCGCACCTGAGCGCCTACCCGCTCTGGGCCCAGATCGCCTATCTCGCCCTGTCGGTGTGCGGACCGGTGGCCTGGACGGCGATCGGACTCAGCGTCGGCGCGTCGCTGCGTCGAGCCGGAGTCGCACGTCAGACCGTTCGGCGCTGATACGGGGTTCCGGACAGGAGCTAGGTGGGAGAAGTTAGGTTCGACTAACCTGAGGGGAGACCCCCGACCGATCCTGGGACGAACCGTGACCACTGCTGAGCCTGGAGCGGATGCCGCGGTGCCCGATACCCGCGCGTCCGGTGCTCTGCTGAGCGTGCGCGATCTCGGCATCCGTCACGACGGCGCGGATGCCGAGGCTCCCGCCGGCGCCTCGTTCGTCGTCGACCGCGGCGAAGTGGTGCTGCTTCTCGGTCCGAGCGGGGCCGGGAAGTCGACGCTGGCACTCGCGCTCAACGGGCTCGTCCCCCACGCGGTGCCGGCGACCGTGCGCGGACGGGTGGAGGTCGACGGTCTCGACACCGCCGAGACCCCGGTGTCGGTGCTGAGCACGCGAGTGGGCATGGTGTTCCAGGATCCCGACGCGCAGCTGGTGACGGGAACCCTCCTCGACGAAGTGGCCTTCGGCCCCGAGAACCTGCGTCTTCCCGTGGCGGACGTGCTGGAGCGCGCGGAGGAAGCCCTGCGCCGGGTCGGCCTGTGGGACCGGCGGCACGAGAACCCCGACCGTCTGAGCGGAGGCGGCCGCCAGCGCCTCGCGATCGCGTGCGCGCTCGCGATGGGCTCACCGCTTCTGGTGCTCGACGAGCCGACGGCGAACCTCGACCCGCAGGGCGTCGAAGAGGTCTACGCGACGCTCGGCGCGCTGGTCGCCGCCGGTGATCGCGCGATCGTGCTCGTGGAGCACAACCTCGACGCCGTCGTCGGCATCGTCGACCGGGTCGTCGTGCTCGACCGCACCGGGCGCACCGTGGCCGACGGCACGGTCGACGAGGTGCTGCGCGCCCGCGCCGCCGAGCTGCATGAGATGGGTGTCTGGCTGCCCGTCTCGACCCTCGCCGCACTGCGTCTGCGCGCCGCGGGATGGACGCTCGATCCTCTGCCGCTCGACCCGACCGAACTGCGCACCGCCCTCGACGCGGCGGACGCACCGGCCGGCTCGCCCGCGGCATCCGTCCCTTCCGCCGCCGGTGTGGCGTCGGTCGCCTCCGCAGAGCCGTTGATACGTGTCCGCGGGCTGCGCACTCTGCGGGGTCGTCGCGAGATCCTGCACGGCATCGACCTGAATGTGGCGGCGGGCGAGTTCGTCGCCATCGTCGGCGCGAACGGCGCAGGAAAGACGACGCTGCTGCAGTCGATCGCCGGGGTCGTCCCGGTGGCGCGGGGGCAGGTTCTTCTGGACGGGATCGATGTCGCGCGCAGCGACCCGCGCGAGCTGTCGCGGCGGATCGGCTTCGTCTTCCAGAATCCGGAGCACCAGTTCATCGCACACACGGTGTTCGACGAACTGGCGCACGGCCTGCGGCGGCAGCGGCTCGCCGAGAACGAGGTGCGCGAGCGGGCCTTCGATGTGCTTCGCCGGTTCGACCTCGACGGCAAAGCCGACGTGCACCCCTTCCTGCTCTCCGGCGGGCAGAAGCGGCGCTTGTCGGTGGGCACCGCTCTCGTCGCCGGTGCGCCCGTGCTCGCCCTCGACGAACCCACGTTCGGTCAGGATCGGGCGCGGGCCGACGAGCTCATGGATCTGCTGGAGGGCCTGAGCGCCGACGGCACGACGATCCTCGTCGTCACCCACGACATGCAGCTGGTCACCGAACATGCGCATCGCACGATCATCATCGGCGACGGACGCGTGGTCGCGGATGCCGCGACCGCCGCGGTCTTCGCGGACGACGCCCTGGTGCGCGCGGCGGGTCTGCGTCAGCCGCCGCTGCGACGCGCATTCGCGGGGATGACACGGCATCCCTCTCTCGCCGGCGTCACGCGCCTCGCCGACCTGCCTGCTCCGGAGACGGCACCGTGAGCGCGGCGATCACCGATCCGTGGGCGACCGCCGACCGCGAGAACGCGCGTGCGCTGGAGCGCATCAATCCCCTGGCGAAGCTTGCGGCGCCGCTGCCCGCGATGGTGCTGCTGGTGTTCACCCGCGATCTCGCCACCCCGCTGGCCTTCATCGTGATCGCCTACGTCATCGTGCTCCTCGGTGCGCGACTGACCGCTCGGGTCATGCTGCTCTTGTTCGTCGCACTCCCCGCGGCGGCCGTCGTCATCGGAGCGTCGATGAGCCTCTGGACCGACCCCGCTCGCGTCGGCGGCACGGTGCTCGCGCACGTCGGCTCGTGGACCTGGACCAGTGGAGCCCTGGCGGTCGGGTTCGCGACGGGGCTGCGACTGGCCGCGATCGTCGCGCTCGCGCTGATCGCGGGGCTGACGACCACGGGCCCCGACCTCGTGCGGGCGAGCGTGCAGCAGCTGCGCGTGCCGTACCGGGTCGGCTACACGGCGCTGGCGGCCTTCCGCTTCGTGCCGCGGTTCGGGCACGAGCTCGACGTGATCAGACAGGCGCATCGCGTGCGCGGGTCGCACGGCGGTCGCGGACCGTTCGCCGCGATCGCGCGCTGGTGGGGCTATCTCGTGCCGCTTCTCGCGGGCGCGATCCGCCACGCGGAGCGCGTCGCGCTGTCGATGGATGCCCGCGCCTTCGGCGCCCACCCCGACCGCACCGAGCGCCACGGGGTGCCGTGGCGGGCGCGCGACACCGTGTTCGTCGTCACGTTCTGGCTGGTGAGCGGCGCCATCCTGATCGCCCTCTTCCCCGGGGCTCCGCCGTCTGTCAGCTGACCGCACCGCGGAGAGCATCGGCGACCCAGCGCGCATAGCGATGCCAGGGCGGGATGCCGTCGGCGAGCGCTGACGCGTGCGCGCGGAGTTCCGGCGCGGCACGGAACCACTCGCCGCCCTCGCGGAGGTGCGCGAACTGCACGTGGCGCGCGTGCTCGACCGCGCGCCCGCCGGGCTCGAATGCGAGCAGCTCCTGATGCCAGATCGCGGCGAGGCGCTGGCGCGGTTCGCGACTGGTGCCGATCTTGATGCGCTCGCCCCACCGCACGTAGCAGACGACGTCGACGCGCGGGCGCGGCAGGTCGGGATCGGGGCTGTCGCCGAGGCGCCACCCGCACACCGGGCAGGTCAGGATGCCGCCGGCATCCGCCTCTGGCCGTGCGCGCCCGCACAGCACGCACTCCTCCCGCCGCGACACACCCGCACGCTATCGCCCCCCGCCGACACCCGCCCCGCCCACGCCGCCCCCGCCCCCGCCCGCGGCCGCGGCCTGCGAGACACCGTCTGCGCACCGAAACACCGGTTGTGGCCAGGTGTCTCGGTGCAGAACCGGTGTCTCGCGGACGAGGAGGGATGCCGCGGGAGCGCGGGCGGGCGGATCAGCGGGCGCGGGCGGATCAGCGCTTGCCGACGATCTGCCGCGACACGATGTCGCGCATGATCTCGTTCGTGCCGCCGTAGATGCGGTGGACGCGGGCGTCGAGGTAGGCGCGGGCGATGGGGTACTCGGTGATGTACCCGTACCCGCCGTGCAGCTGCACGCCGATGTCGAGCAGCTCCGCCTCGCGATCGGTCGACCAGAACTTGACCTTCGCGGCCTCTTCGGCGGTGAGCTTCTTGTCCTTGTAGAGCATCATCGCGCGGTCGTTGTAGGTCCACATGACGTCGACCGTCGTGGCCATGTCGGCGAGAAGGAACCGCGTGTTCTGGAAGTCGGCGATCCGCTCGCCGAACGCCTCGCGGCTGAGCACGTACTCGCGCGTCCACGCGAACGCGGCCTCGCCCGCCGCGGCGGCCGCGACACCGATCGACAGACGCTCGAGCGGCAGGTTCATCATGAGCTGGATGAAGCCCATCCCCTCCTTGCCGCCGATGAGGTTCGCCTCGGGGACGAACACGTCGGTGAAGCTGAGCTCGGCGGTGTCCCACCCGTGGAAGCCCATCTTCTCGAGCTTCTTGCTGTGGTCGAAGCCCTCCATGCCGTCCTCGAGGATCAGCAGGCTGAAGGCATCCGGGCGGTTGCCCTCGCCGGTCTTCACGAACGTGACGACCATGTCGGCGGTCTTTCCCGACGAGATGAACGTCTTCGCACCGTTGACGAGGTAGCCGCCGTCGACCTTCTTCGCCGTGGTCTTGATGCCGCGCAGGTCGCTGCCCGCACCCGGCTCCGTCATCGCGAGCGCCCCGAGGATCTCGCCCGTCGCCATGCCGGGCAGCCACTTCTCCTTCTGCTCCTGCGTCCCCATGTGCACGATGTACGGCACGGCGAGGTCGTCCTGGATGCCGAAGGCACCGGCCAGCGACCCCTGCCCGGCGCCGATGGTCTCCTCGAGGACGATCGAGCGGAATCGATAGTCCTGCAGCATGCCGGCGCCACCGAACTCCTCGGGAACGCTCAGGCCGATGATGCCGGCCTCGCCGGCGGCGAGCATGGTGGCGCGGTCGATCTCGCCGTCCGCCTCCCACTGCTTGCGCTTCTCTTCGGTGGCGAAGCGCTTGAGGAACTCCTTCACGACGTCGCGGAACGCCTCGTGGTCCTCGTCGTAGATCTCGCGCTCCATGATGCGCCCGTCCTCTCGTCCTCGAGTGTGGAATCTGCCGGATGCCGCGGGAAGGATCCCGGATGCCGATGGCATTGCATCTCAGCATCCATGGTACTGGGTTTCACCGCGAGTGCGACGAGCGGGATTCAGTAGCCGGGCGCGGCGGGAAGACCGAAGAAATCCTCGAGCGTGTGGAACCCGCCGTCGTGGTACGCCTTGGCGAGCTCGGGGCCGATGTAACGCAGATGCCAGGGCTCGGCCTCGTAGCCCGTGATGTCGGTGTAGCCGCTCTCGTAGCGCACGATGTAGCCGAACCGCCACGCATTCGCGGAGGCCCAGGCACCCTGACGCGTGCCGCCGAACGATTCGATGGCGCCGCATCCGCTGTCGCAGGCGGCGACATCGGTGGCCAGCCCCGTCTGGTGCTCACTGAAACCGGGGCGGGCGCTCTGCTGGTCCGCCGCGTCGCGGCCGAGCGAGTTCACGTAACCGTTGTACGTGCGCGTCTGGGATGCGAACGACCGGTACGCGCTGTTCAGACCGATCGCACCGACACCCTCCTGAGCGGCGGCGGCCACGAGAGCCGTCAGTGCCTCGGCGGCCGCCGGCTGCAGCCGGCCGTCGACCGTGCGCTGCATGTCGGCGGGGGCGACCAGCTCGGTGGGCTCGACATCCAGCGGGTTGAGGGGACGCCTCTTGTCGACGACGATCCAGAGCCGGTGCGGGTCGCCGAGATCGACGCAGGGTGCGGCGCCGTTGACGACAGCGCCGCGGAAGGCCGCGCCGCCCCCGAAGGCGGCGACGACGTCCTCATCCTTGCCGGCGGCGAGCGCGGTGACCACGGCGGGATCGTCGCACCGCGCCGCCGCGCCGGTCTGAGCGGGAACCGGCAGCCCCGTGGCGGGTGCCGCCGTCGCATCCGCTCCGCCGGGCAGCGCGACCGCGGCCGCCGCTGCGTTCGATGTGTCCACGGAAGCGGCGCCGCCCGGACCGCGGGCGCCGCTGAGGGAGAACGCCGAGACGGCGAAGATCGCCGCCACAGCACAGAAGGCGATCGCGAATGCCGTCCACCGCATCCGCAGCGGCACCTTCGACATCCACGCTCCGCGGGCGCGCGGGGTCGCAACGGCGGCGCGTGCGGCGCGGCGACTGATCGGCTGCTCGGGGTGCGGCACCCGCCCATTCTGCCCGCCGAGCCCGTGCGGCGCCTGCGCATTGCACATTTGTCGTATCTCTGTTCGAATGTACGGTATGCGGTGGCGTGGACAGAGTATCGATGCGACGGATGCCGCTGCCCTGCCCGGCATGGAGCGCCTCGACGGTCTGGTGCGCACGGTCACGACCCCGGAGTTCGCGGGCATGACCTTCCACGAGGTGGCGGCGAAGTCGGCGCTGAATCATGTGCCCTCGGCATCCGCGATGCCGTTCGACTGGACCGTCAATCCCTACCGCGGGTGCAGCCACGCCTGCTCGTACTGCTTCGCGAGGGGCACCCACGCCTACCTCGACCTCGATACCGGGCGCGATTTCGACGAGCAGATCGTCGTGAAGGTCAACGTGGCCGAGGTGCTCCGCCGCGAGCTGGCCGCGCCGTCGTGGCAGCACGAGCCGGTCGCGCTCGGCACCAACACCGACCCGTATCAGCGGGCGGAGGGGCGCTACCGGCTCATGCCCGAGATCATCGACACCCTCGCGGCCAGCGGCACGCCGTTCTCGGTGCTCACCAAGGGCACGCTGCTGCGGCGCGATCTTCCGTTGCTCGCGGAGGCGCGACGTCGAGTGCCCGTCCACCTCGCGATGTCGATCGCCATGCCCGACGAGCAGTTGCGGCAGACCCTCGAAGCCGGAGCACCGACGTTCCAGGCGCGGCTGGACACCGTGCGGGCGGCGACCGAGGCGGGGTTCGCTGTGACCGTGTTCCTCATGCCGATCGTGCCGCACCTGACCGACTCCGTGACGGTGCTCGACGATGCGCTCGCGCGCATCGCGGCATCCGGAGCGGTTCGTGTCGTCTTCGGAGCACTGCACCTGCGTCCCGGTGCCCGGGAGTGGTTCTGGCAGTGGCTGGAGCGCGAGCACCCGGGACTCGTGCCCGCGTATCGCGGGCTGTACCCCGGGGCGACGGTCTACGCGCCCGCCGGGTACCGGAAGTGGCTTGCGGCTCGCGTGCGCCCGCTGCTGAGACGGCACCGGCTCACCGGTGGTCCCGAAGACGAGGTCGAGACCCGGCCCGCACGACGGGGCCCGGTACGGACGACCGCGCGGGCAGCGGCATCATCGGCGCCCGCGGCATCCGCCCCCGTGATGCTGTTCTGACCGGCCGATCAGCCGATACTGCGCTTCGCGGCGTCCAAAACCAGCGGCACAATCCGCGCGGCCGGTCCGAGTGAGCCTCCTGCGAACCACGAATCTCCGACGAAGACGTAGACGGTGGACGTCAAGAACTCTCCTCCGCGGTCCTCGTAAGAGAAAGCGACCGCCCCAGGAATCCCAGGGTCGACACTGTTGTACTCGGGAGTCGACCGCAGCGAAGAGAGCAGGCTCGTCGCCGCCGAATCGGAGATCCGATAGACACCCAACGCAACATAGGCCTCAGTTGCCAGCTCCGGCCACCACAGGCATTGCAGCTTCGCTGTCGCCTCGGTAGCCGCCGACCGCGCCTGCGGGCCCGGGATGATGCTCTCGAGCGTCGGCTCCTGGGAAGCAGCAACCCACGTCTTTCCCATCGCTGCCGATACGGCGTCGACAGTCGCGAGCGCATCGCAGGAGTTCGGGATGTTCACGACGACCGCCGACGGCGAAGTGGTCGCGGATGGTGTCGCAACGGAAGACGATGCTTGGGGTGAGACCGAGCGCGTCGGCGCGGCCGTCGTCGGCGCAGGGATCGTCGATGCCGCACAGCCACCCAGAACAACGACGGACGCGGCGAGAAGAATCACCCGGGACCAGCGGATCACCCGGTCAGCCTATCGCGGCATGGTTGCGTCCCCCGGGACGGCGGAGGGGCCGCGGCGCGAACGCCACGGCCCCTCCGCCTCGAGAGCGCGTCGAACTCAGCGGTCGACGTGCGCGGCCTGACGGCCCGAGATCTCCTCGAGCACGTCGTCGCCCGGGCGGGCGTCCTCGAACGGCGCGTCGATCTCGGCGCGGTCGAGCATCTCCGTCATGCGACGGCGGCGCTGGCGGGGGATGAGCGTCACGACCGTGCCGACGCGGCCCGCGCGGCCGGTGCGGCCGGAGCGGTGCAGGTAGGTCTTGTACTCGTCGGGGGCATCGGCCTGGACGACCAGGTCGATGTCGTCGACGTGGATGCCGCGGGCGGCGACATCCGTGGCGACCAGCACGCTGACCCGACCGGACGTGAGGCGCTCGAGGTTGCGCGTGCGCTTGGCCTGGTTCAGGTCGCCGTGGAGGGCGACGGCGTGGATGCCGGCATCGTCGAACTGCTCGGCGAGCATCTCAGCGTAGGCGCGAGTGCGGGCGAACACGAGGGTCTTTCCGGCGCGGTCGACGAGCGAGGTGAGGATCTCCGCCTTGTCACGGTGATCGATCACGAGCACGCGGTGGTCGATCGTGCCGGAGTCCTGGTCTTCACCGGCCACCTCGTAGACGGCCGGGTCGACGAGGAACTCATCGACGAGGGCCGCGACCTCGCGGTCGAGTGTTGCCGAGAACAGGAGCTTCTGCGCGTCGGGGTCGACGAGCCGGAGGATCCGCTGCATCGGCTCGAGGAAGCCCAGCTCGCTCATGTGATCGGCTTCGTCGAGCACGACGATTCCGACCTCGGAGAGGTCGAGCTTGCCCTGGTTCTGCAGGTCTTCGATACGTCCGGGAGTGCCGATGATGATGTCGACGCCCTTCTTCAGGGCCCCGACCTGGCGCCCGGCGGGCACGCCGCCGTAGATCTGCGTCGTGAAGAGGCCGACGCTACGGGCGATCGGCTGGATGGTGCGGTCGATCTGCAGCGCGAGCTCGCGGGTGGGGGCGAGGATCAGCGCCTTCGGGCTGCGCCCGAACGCACGGCGCTTGCCGGCCTGGCTGCGCAGCACCGCCTCGACGAGTGGAGCGCCGAACGCGATGGTCTTGCCCGAGCCGGTGCGGCCGCGGGCGAGCACGTCCTTGCCCGCGAGGATCGGCGCGATCGTGGCGGCCTGGATCGGGAACGGCGCCGCGGCGCCGAGCTCGGCGAGGGTCCGCACGATGTTGTCGCCGAGGCCGAGGCTCGAGAAGCTCACGTCCGCGACCTCTTCGGCTTGCACGGCCTGCGCCTGCAGCTTCTCGTGCACGACGTCGGCGTGCTCCTCGTAGGCCTTGCGCGCCGCGGCATCCTTTGCGTCGGAGTTCCAGTCGGAACGGTTGCCGCCGGTGCGAACCGGGCGGTCGTCGCGGCGCGGACGGTCGTCACGGGCCGGACGGTCGTAACTCCTCCGATCCCCGTCCCGAGAGCCGAAAGCAGGCCGCTCGCGGCGCTCCGCGCCCGACGTGGAGGAGTTGCGGCCGCGATCGTCGAACGAGCGAGCCGGACGGTCATCACGACGGGGGCCGTCGAACGACCGAGCCGGACGATCAGTACTCCGGAAATCGCGGCCTTCACGGGCCACACGGGCGCCATCACGACCGCCGCGCGCCGATTCTCCGGAGTTGCGAACGTAGCCGCCGCGGTCATCGCGACGCGGGCGGTCATCGAACGAACGAGCCGGACGGTCGTCACGGGCCGGGCGGTCATCGAACGAACGGGCCGGACGGTCGTCACGAGCCGGACGGTCGTAACTCCTCCGATCCGTGTCCCGAGAGCCGAAAGCAGGCCGGTCGCGGCGCTCCGCGCCCGGCGCGGAGGAGTTGCGGCCGCGGTCGTCGAACGAGCGAGCCGGGCGGTCATCGCGACGCGGGCGGTCGTCGAATGAACGAGCCGGACGGTCATCACGACGCGGGCGGTCATCGAACGAGCGGGCGGGACGCTCGTCGCGCGCGGGCCGGAAGCCGTCGCGGTCGTCGCGACGCGGGCGTTCGCCGTTGGCGCGCGAGCGGATGCCGCGAGCCTCGTCGCGACCGGCGCGCTCCTGCGCGCTCCAGCGCTGCTTCGGGGCGGATGCCGCGTCGGTCGCCTCGGCGGCGCGGTAGCCGCGGTGACTCGGGCTCTTGCTGCCGGGCTTACCGGCGGACGACTGGCCGGGACGGCGCTTGGCGTCTTGGTAGCTGGTCTTCGACCCGTAGCGGGGCTCGAAGTTCTGGGCGCGGCCGCCGGCCGGCTTCTTGCTCTTGGGCATGGTGTTCTTCCTGGGTTTTCTCGCGCGAGAACAGCGCCGCCGCGCAGTGAGAGCCGAGGCGACCAGGAGGTCGGACGGATCGGGGCGGCGGGCAACCCGGTGCTCCGGGGGCCATTCAACAGTGATGGTTCATGCGCGTCGATCGACGCTCACCATCGGCCCCTTGGACTCACAAACCCACCCGCACCACAGTGCGGTGTCCAGAGCCGACCGCACCACTGTACTCGCTTCACCTGTGAGAGCGCCGGTCGCCTCCCGCGACGCCCCGCCGGCGGGCCCCTACACTGGCGCCATGACCGCAGCCGAACCCTCCCGACTCGCGGCCGAGACCGATCGCGCCTTAGCGCCGTCCTTGCGCGTCGAAGCGGAGGCCCTCCTCGCCGCCGCGATCGCCGCCGTCTCCGGCGGCGTCGTCGGGCTCATCATCGGACTGCTCGGCGTCGGTGTGCGCCTCTGGGGCGATGCGAGCCTCGCCGCCTGGGCCGCGGCCGGGGCAGGCCTGGCGGCGGCCGTCAGCTCCGCGCTCGGATACTGGCGCGCCCGCACGACCGACGCCAGGAGTGGCGGCGCAGGATCGCGAGCTGGCGCTACGTGGTGTCGACGGCATCCGTCGTCATCGCGCACGGCGCCCTCGCCATGATCGGGACGGTCGCCCTCTTCGCGGTGCTCTCGCGGGCCTTCATCAACGTCGAGCTCACCGCGTTCTGGACGACGGTGCTGGCCGCGACGGCGACGGGGCTGTCGGGCTGGCTGAGCTACCTCTCCGCCTCGCGGATGACGACCCAGCGTCTCACGACGCTGCTCGTCACCTTCATCGGGATCGGGACGCTGGCAGCCATGATCACGACCTCCGACCCGATGTGGTGGACGTACCACTTCAGCCAGCTGGGCACGTTCGGCGACATGTCGAGCTTCCTCTTCAACGGCACGCTCATCGCCGGAGGCCTGCTCGTGACGACCTTCACGCTGTACGTCTCCCACGACCTCGCCGCGCTGGGCGAAGGGCCACGCGGCATCCGTGTCGTCGGCACAGCGCTCGCGATCATGGGCGTCATGCTGGCCTGCGTCGGCATCTTCCCCGTCAACGTGAACATGCTGCTGCACAACCTGTCGGCGTCGGGGATGGCTCTGATGTTCCTGCTGCTCCTCGTCGGCGGCCCGTGGATCGTGCGGCGGATGCCGCGCGCCTACTTCCTCGCGTCGTGGGCGTTCCTCGCCGGTCTCCTCGTCTCGATCGCGCTGTTCGCCACGGGCTACTTCGGGTTGACGGCCTTCGAGATCATCGTGTTCGCGCTGATCTTCGGCTGGCTCGCCGTCTTCATCCGCTTCATGGTCGTCGCCGATCAGACCGATCCGCGCAGCTGAGGCGCCCCGCTCACCCCGCGTTGGCGGCCCGCAGGGCGGCCACGGCGGCGGGGAGATAAGCGGACTGCATCGCCGCTTCCTTGCTGTTGCCGACGATCGCCAGCCACGTCGTCCCCTCGAACGCATAGCCGACCGCCCCGTCGGCGATCTCGCCGTGCACGGCTGAGGTGAAGATCGTGAACCCTTCGATCGCGGCCTCGGTGTACCCGTCGGCGGCGCGTAGCGCGCTCACGAGTTCGTCGCGCACCCCGGCGGGGAGCTCGAGCACCGCCGCGTGGACGCCACCATCCGAGCCGCCGCGGACGCCCCACCCGCAGTCAACGGCACGTTCCGCCTTCTCGACGGCGGAGCGTGCCACCGGGCCGGGAAGAAGCTGCCCGATGGTCCATCCACCGCCGTCGGTGTAAGCGACGACGTCCGTCGAGAAGTTCTGCTGCAGCAGCTCGATCGGGATGAGGTCCTCGCACCGCGGGAAGACGACCGCGGTCTGCGTCGGCGTAGGCGTCGGCGTCGGCGTCGCCTCGGTGGCTTCACCGGTGGCCGTGGCCGTGGCCGTGGCCGGCCCCGTGGACGTCGCAGCCGGCACGCTGACGGCGCACCCGGTCAGGGCGACGCCGAGGGTGAGCACAGCGACGCAGAGGAGTCGGGGACGCATGAGGCTCACCCTACTTGCCACGCAGGTCGCGGCGCGGGTGCAGCGCGGCGGCACCGGATGCCGGGGCGACGGGGCCTGCGTCGGCATCCGCAGCCGCCTTGCGGCCACCGCCAGCGCCCGCCCGCCGCGCCGCCCGACGCTCGCGCGCACCCTCGACGAGGTTGTAGAGCGTCGGCAGCACGAGCAGCGTCAGCACGGTCGAGGAAACCAGTCCGCCGATCACGACGATCGCGAGGGGCTGCGAGATGAAACCGCCGTGGCCGGTGATGCCGAGCGCCATCGGCGTGAGGGCGAAGATCGTCGCCAGCGCCGTCATCAGGATCGGGCGCAGTCGTCGCGAGCCGCCCGCGACGGTCGCGTCATGGGTGCTGAGCCCCTTCTCGCGGTACTGGTTGACGAGGTCGACGAGAACGATCGCATTCGTGACGACGATGCCGATCAGCATCAGCACGCCGATCAGCGAGGCGACCCCGAGCGGCACACCGGTCGCGATCTGCAACAGGATCGCCCCGGTCGCCGCGAACGGCACCGACACCAGCAGCAAGAGCGGCTGGCGCAGCGACTTGAACGTTGCGACCATCACGATGTAGACGATGAGGATGGCGGCGAGCATCGCGAGGCCCAGCTGACCGAACGCATCGGACTGCTGCGTCACCACACCGCCGACCTTCGCGGCCGCGCCGGTCGGCAGCTCGAGCCCCGCCAATGCCGTGCGCACGCTCGCCGAGGCGGTGTTCAGGTCGTCCGTCGACGGGGTCACCGTCACCGTCGCGGTGCGCTGACCGCGCTGCGTCGTGATCGAGGTCGGGCCCTTGCTCTGCTCGACGGTCGCGACCTGATCGAGGCGGACGAGCCCGTTCGCCGAGGCGATCTGCAGTCCCTTGAGCTCGTCGATCGTCTTCGGCACCGACGACGACTGCAGGTAGACGGTCAGCGATGTGCCGTCGATCTCGACCGATCCGATCTGGCGCGGCTGCATCGTGTTCGAGACGAGTCCGCCGACGGCGACCTCCGACAGCCCCAGCTGCGCGGCCTTGGCGCGGTCGACCGTGACGGCGACGAAGGGGAGGGATGCCGAGAGGTTCGAGGTGACCTGGCCGATGCCGTTCTTGCCCTGCAGACCGGTGACGACCGCGTCGGTCGCGGTCTGCAGCGCGTCGGCCGACGGCGCCGTCACGTCGACCTCCACGTTGCTGGAGCCGAAGCCGCCCTGGCCGGACGAGACGGTGACGGTGCCGACATCGGTGAGGTCGGCGAGCGCCTGCTCCACGTCATTGCGCACGGTCACCTGATCGGCCGACGTGTCGGTGGTCACCGAGTAGGTGATGCCGGTGCTGCCGCCGCGGAACGCATCGCGCACGGCCGAACCGCTCGATCCGATCGAGGTCTGCACCGTGGTGATGCCGGCCACGCCCTTCAGCGCGGTCTCGACCTTCTTCGCGGCGGCATCCTCGGCGTCGAGGCTGGGGGCCTGTCCAACCTGCTGGGTGATGGTGAACGTGTTCTGTCCGCTGTCGCCGAGGAAGTTCGTCTTCATGAACGGCGCCGCGGCGATCGTGCCGCCGAGCACCAGGACGGCGACCAGCAGCGTCACCCACGAGTGCTTCAGCGTCCAGCCGAGGATCGGCAGGTAGGCACGCTGCAGCCTGGACGGGGGCGCGGCGGGGTCTTCCGGGTCGATCGGGTCGCCCTCGGCATCGCGCACCGGCTTTCCGGGGCGCAGGAACCAGTAGGCGAGCACGGGAACGATCGTCAGCGCGACGAACAGCGACGCCGCCATCGCGATCGTCACCGTCATCGCGAACGGCCGGAACAGCTCGCCGGTCACGTCGCCCACGAACGCGATCGGCAGGAACACCGCGACGGTGGTGATCGTCGAGGCCGTGATCGCGGCGGCGACCTCACGGACGGCGAGCAGGATCGACGAGAGCTTGTCGGCGCCTTCGACGTAGTGACGTTTGATGTTCTCGATGACCACGATGGAGTCGTCGACGACGCGGCCGATCGCGATCGTGAGGGCACCCAGGGTCAAGATGTTCAGCGAGTAGCCGAACGCCTGGATGCCGACAAACGTGATGAGGACGCTGGTCGGGATGGAGATCGCGGTCACGAGCGTCGAGCGCACCGACAGCAGGAAGAGAAGGATCACGAGCACGGCGAAGACGAGGCCCAGCAGCCCCTCCTGGGCCAGCGACTCGATCGACTGCTCGATGAAGGGAGCCTGGTCGAAGACGACACTGAAGCGGGCATCGCCGCCGATGTCGCTCTGCAGCTTCGGCAGGAGAGCGGTGACGGCGCGGCTGACGTCGACGGTGTTGGCGGCGGGGAGCTTCGTGATGGAGACGGTGAGTGCGGGCTCGCCGTTCACGCGCGAGATCGAGGTCACCGGGTCCTGCGCGAGCGCCACGGTGGCCACGTCGCCGATCTTCAGCGGACCGTTCTTGGCCGCCCCCTCGAACTGGGCCGCCGAGGTGGGCACCAGCGGCAGGGCGGAGATCTGATCGACCGAGGTGAGCTTGCTGCCGGTTTGCACCGTGAGGGTCTGGTCGCCCTCGGTGACGGTGCCGCCGGGAAAGAGCACACCGTTCTGCTTGAGGGCGTCGGTGAGCGCGTTCTGGGTGAAGCCGGCGGCGGCGAGCTTCGCCTGGTCCGGGGTGATCGTGACCCGCTGGCCCTGGCCGCCGACGATCGTGGCGGCGCTGACGCCCTTGACGTCTTCGAGATCGGGGATCGTCGTGGCCTGCAGCTGCGCCTGGATCGTCTTCTCGTCGCTGTAGCCGGTGACGGCGAGCGCAATGACGGGCAGGTCGTCGATCGAGAAGGAGACCACATTGGGTTCGACGCCGGTGGGCAGCGTCGACTTGATGCGGTTGATCGCCTGCAGGATCTTCTGCTCCGCGGTCGCCAGGTCGGTGCCGTAGGTGAAGGACGCCTGGATGATCGAGGCGTTCGTCGTGCTCGTCGCGGTGGTCGACTCGAGGCCGGGAATGCCCTGGATCGCCGTCTCGATGGGCGTCGACACGTCATTGTTGACCACATCGGGCGACGCACCGGGGTACGTCGACAGGATCGAGAGCTGCGGGAACTCGACCGAGGGGATGAGCTCCTGCTTGAGGCTCGTGAGGGCGAGGCCGCCGAAGATGGCCGCGACGATCGTGATGAGGGCGATCAGCGCCCGGTTCTTCAGGCTCAGGACGGCGAGGTGCGACACAGAAGACCCTTGCTCTCGGACGGGCGCGGACGAAGCGTTCGATACACGCGTGTATCCGCCTCATTCTCGCACGCGGACCGGCGGCGGGCGGCGGCGGGAGCCGGGGGATAACCCGACAATCCGAACAGTCGACACCCAGGGGTGCCGACGCTCAGCCGGCGCTCAGCGCGGGAAGAGCTCGCCGATGACGAGGCCGGCAGCGGCGGCGATGAGGGCGAGCACGAGCGTGCCGATGAGGTTGACCCACGCCCAGTCACGGCGTCCGCGCTCGGCCAGCAGAGCCGTCTCGGTGGACACGGTGCTGAACGTCGTGAACCCGCCCAGCACGCCCACTCCGAGAATGCTGGCCCACGCCGGCGAGACGTTCGGTCCGAGACCGGTGACCAGACCCAGCAGGAACGACCCGAGGACGTTCACGAGAAGGATGCCGAGCGGAAAGGCGCCGGATCGCCCGCGCATGATCGCGGCATCCATCACATACCGCGCGCCGGCGCCGAGCCCGCCGCCGCCGACGAGCGCTGCCATCTCGAACGGGTTCATTCGGCATCCTCCGGCTGTTCGATCTCGCCCGGCCGATCGGCGATCCGTCGTCCGAAGGCAAGACCGACGACGGCCGCGAAGACACCGCCGAACAGCGAGACCACGACGAGGATGATGCCGACATAGGGCGAGGCGCTGGAGGTCGACAGCGCCTGCACGGCGAAGGCGCTGTACGTCGTGAAGCCGCCCATGACTCCCGTACCGAGGAAGAGGCGGGCGCGGGGATGCCGGTCGGCGAGCCAGCCCACGATGACGCCGAGCAGCAGCGAACCGACGAGGTTGATCACGAGTGTGACGGCCGGCACCACGAGCGGATGCGGGTTCGCAGCGCCCAGGGGCACCACCACGACGGCGCGGATCGCGACACCGATCATTCCGCCGAGGATCACCAGCACGAGGGCGACCGGCGAGAACCAGCGAGGACGAGTCACGTCCGCAGACTAGCGTCGCCTTACGGGGACAGCAGCGCACGGATCGCCGATTCCGGCGAAACGGTCGTGTCCAACAGCTCGCCGCGTCGATACCGCGCGAACACGCGGGGGTCGATGTAGGAGCTCTTGGCCACCGTCGGCGTGTTGCCCAGACCCGCGGCCGCCGCCTTGATGGCCAGCACCTCGGCGCGCTTGCGGTCGGTCTTGGTCGCGGTGGTCCCGATGCGCGCCAGGGCGTCGGCGGCGAGAATGGTGCCGCGGAGCGTGCGGAAGTCCTTCGCGGTGAAGCTGCCGCCGGTCATCGTGCGGACGTACACGTTGACATCCCGCGGGGTGAGCGCAACGCGGCGTCGGCCACGCACATACGCCAGCAACGGTGCGGCCGGTCGGCCCGCCGCGAGCAGCTCGACGACGACGGCGAGGTCCTCGTCATCCACCTCGAGGCTCTGCCGCTTGCCGCTCTTGCCCGGAAAGCGCAGGCTCGTGACCGTGCCGCTGACGGCGGCATCCCGCCGCTGCAGCGTGGTGAGACCGCGGCTGCCGTGCGCCGTGAAGTAGCGCTCGCTGCCCACTCGAGGTGCCGCCTGATCGAGCAGCCGGAAGGCGGTCGCCAGCACCCGCTCGCGGTCGAGGCCGTCGCGGCGGAGCGACGCGGTGATGCGGCCCCGGGCGCGTGGGAGGCACTCGGCGAGCTGCAGCGCCCGTGCGTACTTGCCCTTGTCGCGGGTCGTCGACCAGTCCGGGTGATAGAGGTACTGCATCCGTCCGGCCTCGTCGACGCCGGTGGCCTGGACGTGCCCGTTCGCGGCGGCACAGATCCAGACGTCGTTCCAGGCGGGCGGGATGACGAGCGCGACGACGCGTTCACGCTCCGCGGCGGGGAGAGCGGCCCCGTCGGCATCCACGTATCGGAATCCCGAACCGGACCGCAGGCGCCGGTAGCCGAGGTCGCGTCCGGGGCGGACGCGGCGAAGGCGCGGCACGTCAGGAGTCTCGGAGCATGTCGATGAGCTCCGCCTTGCGCGCCCCGGAGTATCCGCGGATGCCGAGCTGCTTCGCACGGGCACGCAGCTCGGCGACCGTCCAGTCCTCGTATGAGCCGGACGCGCCGCCCCGTCGCCCCACGGCTTCACGGCCGTCCCGCGCGGCGGCGTTGGAGATGCGGGCGGCCTTCTGCTTCGACGCGCCGTCCGCGCGCAGCTCCTCGTAGAGCTCGGGATCCTTGAGCGAAGGAGATGTTCCGTTCTGGGGCATGCATCCGTCCCTATCGCAGTTTCGGGGGCTGCGGCAAGGGGGGTGTCCGCCCCTCGGAACACGGCTAGTTTCAGGGGGTCATGGAGTCCCTCGAGAATGGAGCAATCACATGAATCTCGCTCTGATCATCATCATCGTCGTCGCGATCGTCCTCGCTATCGTCGGCGGCATGAACGCCGCCCTGAACTGGCTGCTGTGGGTCGCCCTGATCGTTGCCGTGATCGCGATCATCGCGTTCCTGCTGCGACTCGTTCGCGGCGGTCGCGCGTAGCGACGCCGCTCAACCGGACAACGCGCCGGCTCACCTCACGGTGGGCCGGCGCGTCTGCGTTGCGGCCCACGAATCGCTCCCGTCGTCCGTCCCTTGTTGTCGGTGACGCCGCCCGTCAGCGTCAACAAGGGACGGACGAACCCGGGAGTCGGCGCGCACTGGTAAGTCGAGATATATCGTGTTATCGTTGGTTCAACGCGATATATCTCGAATCGCCTCGTGTCAGGAGAACACCATGACTCTGGAGAAGTGGCTCATCAAGCCGGGCGAGACCCGGGTGATCGACCTCGAAGACATCCGCAAGCTGAAGGTGGGCCTCGTCGGCGGCCAGATCGATGTCGTCGCGCACGATGAGCCCGGCGTCCGCATCGAAGTGCATGCCGTCACCATCAAAGACCTCCGCATCGAGGCCTCCGGCGACGTGGTGGAGATCGATCACCCGCAGCTGCGCTGGGACAACTTCCTCGAGGTGTTCCGCAACTTCGGCGCCGGCGGGCCCAAGGCGGAGATCAGCGTGGCGGTCCCCCGCGGCATCCTGCTGAACCTCGGCGTCGTCTCCGCGAGTGCGCTCGTGTCGGGGCTCACCTCTGGCGCGCGCCTGAACACCGTCTCCGGCGACATCATCGTCGACGGCCTCGCCGGCGATCTCTCGGTCAACGCCGTCTCGGGCGACGTGCAGATCCGCGGCCTGGACGGTGCGCTCAGCGCCAACTCGGTCTCGGGTGATGTGGCAGCCACCGGCAGCATCCGCAAGGCCACGATCGACACGGTGTCGGGCGGCATGCTCGTCGACTCGACCGATCGGGTCGATCTCGTGAGCCTCAACACGGTGTCGGGTGACGCCACCGTCCGTCTCGACGAAGGCCACCCGGCGAACTTCGTGCTGCGCAGCGTCAGCGGCCGTCTCATGGTCGACGGCGTCAAGCGATCGAGCTCCGGGCCGTCGAACTACGTCGACTCCGTCGGAGAGCTCAGCGGCAGTTTCGCCGATGTGCGCGCGAACTCGGTGTCGGGCGATGTCACGGTGCTGCGCCGTTCGCCGGCGGCTCCGGATGCCGCAGCATCCGCGACCGCAGAGGAGAACTGAGCATGCCTCCCGTCTTCTCGCACGGCGACCTGCGCCTCTACCTGCTGAACCTCCTCGACGAGTCACCGCGTCACGGCTACGACCTGATGCAGGCGCTGTCGGATCGCACCGGCGGCACCTACACGCCGAGCGCCGGCACCATCTATCCGCGGCTGTCGAAGCTCGAGGAGGAGGGTCTGGTCACCAAGACCGTCGACGGCCGCAAGACCGTCTACGCGATCACCGAGGCGGGACGCGCCGAGGTGGCCACTCGCGCCCACGAGCTCGAGGGGATCGAGGCCGGACTCGCCGACAGCGTGCGCCTGATCGCCGACGAGGTTCGCGGCAGCGTCCGGGAGGCGATGAAGAGCCTGCGCGCCGACCTGGCCGCCTCGGCGCAGTCCGAGCGCGACAACGCCGAGCGTGACCGCGCCGACGCACGCGCCTCGGCATCCGCGTCGGGGTGGGACGAGGTGCGGGCGTCGTCGCGCGAGCAGATGAGGCGGGCCGAGGCGATCCTCGCCGAGTTCCGCGGCACCGTGCGGGCGGATCTGCGCACCCATCTGGCGCACGGCGGACAGCTCGCGGCCGACGCCGTCGACGACCTGTCGCGCGCGCTGGATGAGGCCCTCGCCGCCCTCACGCGCACGCTCCGCTGACCCCGCCCCCACCC
>NZ_JAUF01000060.1:0-46758 GCF_000585455.1 Microbacterium sp. MRS-1 | reverse complement strand
CCCGCCGATCTGAAGGACGCGAAGCGCCGTGGCATGGCGGTGCACGGCCGGCGCGGCGAGGCGTGCACGGTGTGCGGCGACGAAGTGCGCAGCGTCTTCTTCGCGGACAACTCACTGGAGTACTGCCCCACCTGTCAGACGGGCGGAAAGCTACTCGCCGACCGGCGGCTGTCGCGGCTGCTGAAGTAGCGCAGCGTCCCTTGCGACCGACATGGAATGAAAACGTCGTCGGGGCGTTGAGTAGGATCAAGTGCAAGAAACGTGCTCCGGGGTCGGTGTGAATCCGAACCGGCGGTGACAGTCCGCGAGCCCCTCTCACGAGGGGTTGATCCGGTGGAACTCCGGGACCGACGGTGATGCATGACGGTTCGACAGAACCCGATCGCTAGTCCGGATGGGAGGCAGCACGGACGTGGTCGCGCGCACGCGGCGGCGTCTGCGGTGTCGGCCGTGCCCCGGAGCCTCACAGGAGGACGACGGATGGCCGCGACAGACCGCGACGACACGGCGATCGACCGTGCGATGCAGCGCGCCCTCGAGATCGCTCGACGGGGGCCGCGCGGCATCAACCCGCAGGTCGGCGCCGTGCTGCTCTCCTCCGACGGCGAGGTGCTCGCCGAAGGGTGGCACCGGGGAGCCGGCACGGCTCATGCCGAAGTCGACGCGCTGACGAACCTCGCCGCCGCGTCGGGGGCGGATGCCGCGCGCGGTGCGACCGCCGTCGTCACCCTCGAACCGTGCAACCACACCGGCCGCACCGGTCCCTGCAGCGAAGCGCTCATCGCCGCCGGTATCGCGCGCGTGGTGTTCGCCGTCACCGATCCCGGCGAGGCCTCTTCGGGCGGCGCCGCACGTCTGCGCGAGGCCGGGGTCGACGTGATCGGCGGCTGGCGCGCCGACGAGGGTGGCGCGCTCTTGGCCTCCTGGCTGGAGGTGCAGCGGCTCGGCCGCCCCCAGGTCACCGTGAAGTGGGCGCAGTCGCTCGACGGCCGCGGCGCCGCCGCCGACGGCACCAGCCAGTGGATCACCGGTCCGGCAGCCCGCACCGATGTGCATCGCCGCCGCAGCCTCGCCGACGCGATCGTGGTCGGCACCGGCACGCTGCTGGCCGACGATCCCGCCCTCACCGCACGCCGCCCCGACGGCTCGCTCTATGACGAGCAGCCGCGGCCGGTAGTCGTCGGGACCCGAGCCGTGCCGCAGGAAGCCGCCGTGCGCCGGCATCCGCGCCCGTTCATGCAGGACGAGGGCGAGGATCTGCCCGACCTTCTGGAGCGCCTCCGCGAGCTCGGCGCACACCGCGTCTTCGTCGAGGGGGGACCGACTCTCGCATCGTCCTTCCTCCGCCAGCAGCTCGCCGACGAGGTGCTCGTGTACGTCGCTCCCACCCTGCTCGGGGGGCCTCGCCTGGCCCTCGGCGATATCGGCGTCACCTCAATCGGCAACCAGCGGCGACTGCGCGCGGCATCCGTGGAACATCTCGGCGACGACCTGCTCATCGTCGGCCGGTTCGACGGCACGGCCTGCTCACACACCTCCACCACGAAGGAAGAGAACTGATGTTCACCGGAATCATCGAAGAGCGCGGCGAGATCGTCGCCGTCGAGCCGTCGGGTGACGGTGTGCGGATGACCGTCCGTGCCCCGCTGGCCGTCTCCGACGCCCACCACGGCGACTCGATCTCGGTCAGCGGCGTCTGCTTGACCGTCGTCGACCAGGGCGAGGACTGGTTCACCGCCGACGTGATGCGCCAGAGCCTGGACATGGCGACCCTCGGCGCATTCGGCCCCGGCACCCGCGTCAACCTCGAGCGCGCAATGGCCACACACGGCCGCCTGGGCGGACACATCGTTCAGGGACACGTCGACGGGACCGGCACGGTGCGGGAGGTGCGCCCCGGCGCCGAGTGGCGCGTCATCCGCATCTCGCTGCCCGCGGACCTCGCTCCGCTCGTCGTCGACAAGGGATCGATCGCCGTCGACGGGGTCTCTCTCACGGTTTCGAATGCGTCGGATGCCGCCGCCGCCGATGCCTGGTTCGAGGTGTCGCTGATTCCCGAGACCCTGGAGGCGACGACCCTCGGCGACCGCGTTGCCGGCGACCGCGTCAACCTCGAGACCGACATCCTGGCGCGCCACGTGCAGCGCCTGCTCGCCTTCGCCCCCACCGTTTCCGATTCCGCCGACTCCCTCACCGAAGGAGGCTCACGATGAGCCTTGCCACCATCCCCGAGGCCCTCGAGGCGCTGCGCGCCGGACGTCCCGTCATCGTCGCCGACGATGAGAACCGCGAGAACGAGGGTGACATCATCCTGTCGGCCCAGCTCGCCACGCCCGAGTGGCTCGCCTGGACGATCCGCTGGTCCAGCGGCTTCATCTGTGCGCCCATGCCCGCCGAGTGGGCCGACCGCCTCGACCTGCCGCCGATGGTCGCGGTGAACGAGGACGCCCGCGGCACCGCCTATACGGTGAGCGTGGATGCCGCCGACCGCGTCTCGACCGGCATCAGCGCGACCGACCGCTCGCACACCCTCAATGTGCTGGCCGACCCGGCATCCGTGCCGTCGTCGGTGATCCGGCCGGGTCACATCCTGCCGCTGCGCGCGGTGGACGGCGGCGTGCGCGAGCGTGCGGGTCACACCGAGGCCGGCGTCGAGCTGATGCGTCTCGCGGGTCTGCAGCCTGTCGCGGCGATCGGCGAGGTCGTCGCCGAGGACGGGTCGATGATGCGTCTGCCGGGTCTGATGGAGATGGGCGAGCGGGAGGGCGTTCCGGTGATCACGAT
The DNA here is from genome assembly GCF_000585455.1 of Microbacterium sp. MRS-1. Classification (NCBI taxonomy): domain Bacteria; kingdom Bacillati; phylum Actinomycetota; class Actinomycetes; order Micrococcales; family Microbacteriaceae; genus Microbacterium; species Microbacterium sp. MRS-1. Next base: position 43,974 of record NZ_JAUF01000060.1, on the reverse strand, counting down.
CGAACAGCTCATCGCCTACCTCGACGAGGTCGAACCGGTCGCCGCGCCCGCTGCGCAGGCGGCGGCCCAGAAGCGCCGCGTGAGCCTGCGCGCCGAGGCGACCGTGCCCACCTCGCACGGAACGTTCCGCTTTCTGGCGTACAAGGACCGCGTGACCGGCACCGACCACATCGCGGTCGTCTCGGGTGACCTCACCGAGAAGGCCCCGCTCGTGCGCGTGCACTCCGAGTGCCTCACCGGTGAAGCCTTTGGCTCCCAGAAGTGCGAGTGCGGCCCGCAGCTGGACGCCGCGCTGGAGCGCATCGACAAGGACGGCGGCGTCGTCATCTACATGCGCGGCCACGAGGGCCGCGGCATCGGCCTCATCAACAAGCTGCGCGCCTACAGCCTGCAGGAGCGGGGCCTCGACACCGTCGATGCGAACCTCGCGCTGGGCCTGCCCGCCGACGCCCGCGACTACGCGGCAGCCGGCGGCATCCTCGCGGATCTGGGTGTGGACAGCATCCGGCTCCTGACCAACAACTCCGACAAGGTGAAGCAGCTGCGCGAGCTCGGACTCGATATCGTCGAGCAGGTGCCGCTGCTCGTCGGCGTCGGCGCCAACAACCATCAGTACCTGGCCACCAAGCGCGATCGCATGGGCCACATCATCAGCGCGGCAGAGCTCGACGCGGCTCTCGCCCACAGCACGGAGGAGCACGCATGAGCGGCGACGGAGCCCCCCAGACCGTCCCGATCGACGCGACCGGACTGCGGGTCGTCGTCATCGCCGGCCTCTGGCACGACGTCATCACCGACGGCCTGATCGCCGGCGCGGAGCGGGTGCTCGCGGCATCCGGGGCCGAGTGGAGCCTGGAGCGCGTTCCCGGCTCGTTCGAGCTGCCCGTCGCGGCGAAGGCGGCCCTGGATGCCGGGGCGGACGCCGTCGTCGCACTCGGTGTCATCATCCGCGGGGGCACACCCCACTTCGACTTCGTGTCGTCGGCGGCCACCGACGGCCTCACCCGTGTCGCCCTCGACACCGGCAAGCCGGTCGGCTTCGGGGTGCTGACCCTGGACGACGAGCAGCAGGGCATCGACCGGGCGGGCCTTCCGGGCTCGAAGGAGGACAAGGGCGCGGAAGCCGCGGATGCCGCGCTGCGCACCGCGCTGCTGCTGCAGCGCCTTCGCGGCTGACACCGCACCGACCAGAAGCCGCGTTTCGACTCGCTGCGCTCGCTCAACGACCGGGGCTCTCATCCCGGTCGTTGAGCGAGGCGCGCAGCGCCGAGTCGAAACGCCCTCAGCCTCGGCGGTGACGCGCGCTCCACCCGCGCACGGCATCGATGCCGCCCTGCGCGTAGGCGAGCCGCTTCGCGTGGCTCCATCCCTGCAACCGCTTCTTCCACGCGAAGGCATCGGAGACACGCGCCATCTCCGCACTCCACACCAGCTCGACCGGCAGGCGTCTCCGCGTGTAGACGGCTCCCTCCCCGGCGGCATGCTGGGCGAGGCGCCGATCGAGATCGAGCGTGCTGCCGACGTACAACGTGCCGTCGGCGCAACGGAGCATGTACACGAACGGCATAGCGGGACCGTCATCGTCCGCGACGGTTACGGCGGCGACAATCCACAGGAACCGCGTTTCGACTCGCTGCTCGCTCAACGACCGGGGGCGCGGACGCGCGCACTATCAGTTAGGCTGAAGGCATGGAGATCCTGCGTCACGTCGTCGTCCTCGTCCATCTCACCGGATTCGCCATCCTCTTCGGCGCCTGGGTCGTCGAGGCGGTGGGACAGCGGCGCGTCACCCGCCTGATGACGTGGGGCATGCTCGTCGCCGCCGTCGCCGGCCTCGCCCTGGCCGCGCCGTGGGGCATCGACTACCCGCTGAACTACACGAAGCTGGGCGTCAAGCTCGTCGTGCTGCTCGCGATCGGCGCGCTCCTCGGAATCGGCACCGCTCGCCAGCGCAAGACCGGATCCGTGCCGCCGGCCATGTTCTGGCTGGTCGGCATCCTGACCTTCCTCAACGCCGCCCTCGCCGTCCTCTGGCGCTGACCGCGTCGACGCCGGCAGGTTCCCGCTGCACGAACGAGACGCGCCACGCGGCGTAGACTCGATAGCCGTGCGCCGGGAACCTGCCGGCGGCCCGGTGACCTCATTGTCGCGGCGCCCGCTGCACACACCCCTGCCCCGGACGCCCACCACCGGTGCGTCCCACGAGGACCTACGATCTCTCATCGATAGGTAGCCTCTGCGCATGTCCTCAGCCACCGCGGCCCCCACCGCACCCGTCAACTCCCGCGCCCGCGTGATCACCGCGAGCCTGGTCGGAACGACGATCGAGTTCTACGACTTCTACGTCTACGCGACCGCCGCCGTGCTCGTCTTCCCCGCCCTCTTCTTCCCGACCGGCAACGAGACCACCGCCCTCCTGTCGTCGTTCGCCGTCTTCGGGGCCGCGATGATCGCGCGCCCCATCGGCGCGGTGGTCTTCGGACACTTCGGCGACCGCTTCGGTCGAAAGGCCACGCTCGTCGCGTCGCTGCTCACGATGGGCATCGCGACCTTCCTGATCGGGTGTCTGCCGACGTTCTCGGGCATCGGCTGGTGGGCGGCCCTCCTGCTGCTGATCCTCCGCCTGTTCCAGGGATTCGCCCTCGGCGGCGAGTGGTCGGGCGCCGCGCTCGTGGCCACGGAGAACGCCCCGAAGGGCAAGCGCGCCTGGTACGGCACCTTCCCGCAGCTGGGCGCTCCGATCGGCTTCATCATCGCGAACGCGCTCTTCCTCGTGATCAACTTCGCCCTGCCGCACCCCGACGGCCCGACGCAGCGCTCCGAGGCCTTCCTCGCCTGGGCTGGCGCGTGCCCTTCCTCTTCTCGGCCGTGATGGTGATCATCGGCCTCTGGGTGCGCCTGAAGCTCGTCGAGTCCGAGACCTTCACGACCGCCGAGAAGAGGGGCGCCATCCGCCGCTTCCCCCTGGGGGAGGTCGTCCGCGGACACTGGAAGAACCTGATCCTCGGCACGTTCATCATGCTCGCCACGTATGTGCTCTTCTACCTGATGACGAGCTTCACCCTCGCCTACGGCACGAAGGCGACGGATGCGCCGGTCGCCGGCCTCGGATTCGGCTACACCGACTTCGTGATCATGCAGATCATCGGCGGGGTGTTCTTCGGGGTGTTCACCCTGCTGTCGGGCCCCATCGCCGACGCGGTCGGCCGCCGCAAGCTCCTCATCTGGGTCACCGCGTTGATCGGCGTGCTCGGCCTCACGTTCAACGTCTTCCTGCTTCCGGCCGTTGATCCGAAGTTCACGGGTGCGCTGGTGCAGGCCTTCCTCGTGTTCGGCTTCATGCTGATGGGAGCCACCTTCGGCCCCATGGGCGCCGTGCTGCCGGAGCTCTTCCCGACGAACGTCCGCTACACCGGCTCGGCGATCGCCTACAACGTCTCGTCGATCCTCGGCGCCGCCGTCGCACCGTCGATCGCACTGGGGCTGTGGGCCGCCGGCGGCGGCGAGCCGTGGCTCGTGGGCCTCTACCTGTCGGGCTCCGCCGTGCTCACCCTCATCGCACTGATCCTCTCCCGCGAGACCAAGGACGTCGACTACGAGACGAACATCGGCCTCGGCGAGACCGGCTCACTCTGACGACTCACGCACGAACGGCGGCCGCTCAGTCGAGGAACAGCGCGCGCAGCCGCTTCGTGGTGAACACGAGACCGATCGCGATCATCGCGACGTAATAGAGGACGTGCCACAGCATGTCGACGTTGAGGATGCCGGTCGTCAGCCCCCGGATCAGCTCGACCCCGTGCCACAGCGGCAGCGCCATGACGATCTGCTGCACCCAGCCCGGGTAGACCGTGATCGGGTAGAAGGTGGCGGAGAAGAGGAACATCGGCAGCAGCACGAAGTTGATCCAGTCCATCTGCTGGAACGTCTTCATGTAACTGGTGACGGCCATGCCGAGACTCGCGAAGCCGAACGCGATCAGGACCACCGCGGGCAGGGCGAGCACCGCCGTCCAGGCGAGGTTGAGCCCGAGGATCTGCATGATGATCATGAACCCGGTCGCATACGCCAGCCCACGCAGCAGCGCGTAGAGGATCTCGCCCAGGGCGACATCGAGCGGGCCGAGCGAGGTGGCGAGCATGCCCTCGTAGAGCTTGCCGTAGTTGAGCTTGAAGAAGACGTTCCACGTGGAGTCGTAGATCGCCCCGTTCATCGCCGAGACGGCCAGCAGCGCCGGCGCGATGAAGGCGGCGTAGCTGACGCTCGCGCCCTGGGCGGTCTCGACGTCGCCGATCAGCGCGCCGAGACCGATGCCCATCGAGGCGAGGTAGAACACCGGCTCGAAGAAGCCCGAGAGCACGACCGCCCAGCTGGAAGACCGCGCGGCGATGAGGCCGCGCTGGACGACGGCACCGGGGTTGCCCGCCCACAGCGCGCGCACGCCCCCGCGACGGGCCACGGTGGAGGACACCTCGACGACGGCGCTCACTTCGCGAGCCTCTCGGTGAAGACGCGGCGGGCGAACAGGTAGCCGACCACCGCGAGGGCGAGCAGATAGACGAGGTGGACCGTGACCATCACCGGGTCCACCGCCGCGCCGTATGTGGCGACGCGTCCGAGTTCGGCGCCGTGCCAGAGCGGTGAGACCCACCCGATCCACTGCAACCACAGCGGCAGCGAGTCCAGCGGATAGAACGTTCCGGAGAAGAGGAACATCGGCATGAAGAGGAAGCGCTGCACGAGAGCGAACTGTCCCTTGTCGTCTTCGATCGAGCCCGCATAGGCCATGAGCGGGATGCCGAAGGCGAGCCCGGCCAGCACACCGGCGAACACCGCGAGCCATCCCGTCGCGGGGTGAGGCACCGCGCCGAAGGGCAGCAGCCACACGATGAGGTAGTAGGCAGCCGAGGCGACGACCATCCGCGCCGTCGCTCCGGCGACGACGCCGTTGGCGATCTGCGGGCTCGACAGCGGCGAGGCGTTGAAGCCGTAGAAGTAGCGGCGCCATTTGAAGCCCGCCATGACCGGGTAGGTGAGCTCCTCGCTGGCCACCGAGATCGTCGCGGTCGCCAGCAGCGCCGGAGCGACGAATATGAGGTAGCTCACCTCCTGGCCGTGATCGACGATCGGCACGCGGATGAGGGCCGCCAGGCCCACGGCGAGCCCCAGCAGGTACAGGATGGGCTGACCGACCGCGCCGACGATGATCGTCCACCCGTAGGCGCGCATCGCGCGGACCATGTGCTCGGTGACGTACCACCCGCCGCGGCGGCGGGGCTTGCGCCCCCACTGCATCGCTTCGGCACGCAGTTCGTCCAGGCTGGGGTGCGTCCCGGCATCCGTCTGGGCGGCGCTCATTCGATCAGCGACCTTCCCGTGAGGCGCAGGAACACGTCTTCCAGCGACGAGCGCCGCACCAGCGAGGTGATCGGCTCGAGCCCCTGTCCGGTGATGCGTTCGAGAGCGGCCTCGCCGTTGTCCGCGTAGATGAGAATGCGGTCGGGAAGCACCTCGACCCGCTCGCCGATGCCGCCGAGGCTGCCCGCGACCTGGGCGTTGCGGTCGGAGCCGAAGCGCACTTCGAGCACTTCCCGGCTGGAGTGCTCGCGGATGAGGGATGCCGGGGTGCCCTCCGCCATGATGCGGCCCTTGTCGACGACGATGAGTCGATCGCAGAGCTGTTCGGCCTCGTCCATGTAGTGGGTCGTGAGAACCAGGGTCGTGCCCCGCTCCTTGAGGCGGAACAGGCGATCCCAGAGGACGTGGCGTGCCTGCGGGTCGAGGCCGGTGGTCGGCTCGTCGAGCAGCAGGATGCGCGGGTCGTTGATGAGGCCGCGCGCAATGGTGAGGCGCCGCTTCATGCCGCCGGAGAGCTGGTCGACCTTGTTCTTCGCCTTGTCCTCGAGCTGCGCGAAGGCGAGCAGCTCATCGGCCTTCTCATGGCACACCTTGCTCGAAAGACCGAAGTACCGGCCGTAGATGTACAGGTTCTCGCGGGCGTTGAGCTCGCCGTCGAGGTTGTCCTGCTGCGGCACGACGCCGAGCCGCGAGCGGATCTCGGGACCGTAGCGGTCCGGGTCGAGGCCGAGAATCTGCAGGTCGCCGCCGGAGCGGGTGGAGACCGCACCGATCATCTTCATCGTCGTCGACTTGCCGGCGCCGTTGGGACCGAGAAGACCGAACGACTCACCGGGCGCGACCTCGAAGCTGAGCCCGTCGACGGCGACGAAGTCGGGCTTGCCCTTGACCTTGTAGGACTTCACGAGCTGATGCGCGGAGATGACAGGAGCAGGCACCGATCCACCCTACCCAGGGCCTGCGACACCGTGCGGCACCGGCAGCCGTCGCCGAGAGGGAAGATAGAAGTACCCGAACACCGCAGGAAAGCGCCTCATGTCCTCTGCCAGCACCACCCGCCCTTCCCGCTCCCGCCGCCGCGCCCCCGATGACGGTCCTCGCGCGAGTCTGCGACAGCTGCTCCCCTTCGTCTTCGAGCAGAAGGGCGTCCTCGTCGTCGTCGCGGTGCTGAGCGTGCTCGCCGCCGTCGCGACCCTCGCCCAGCCGCTGGTGGTCGGCCAGGTCATCGACCGGGTGCAGAAGCAGAACCCGCTGGGTCTGCTGGTATGGGTGCTGGTGGGTCTCGTCGTCGCCTCCTCGGTGATCAGCGGCATCCAGCACTTCCTCCTGCAGCGCACGGGCACGGCGGTCGTCTACTCGAGTCGGCGCCGTCTCATCGCACAGCTGCTGCACCTTCCCGTGCAGGAGTACGACGCGCGGCGCACGGGCGACCTCGTCTCGCGCGTCGGCACCGACACGACCCTGCTGTACGCGGTGCTCACCCAGGGGCTGGCGGACTCGATCGGCAATGCGCTCATCTTCGTCGGGGCGATCGTGGCGATGTTCATCATCGATCCGGTGCTGCTGGTGCTCATCCTGGTCGTCGTCGGCGCATCGGTCGCCGTCGTGGTGGCGCTCAGCGGGCGGATCCGCCGGGCGACCGCCGTGCAGCAGGAGAAGGTGGGCGAGCTGGCCTCGGGGGTGGAGCGCGCCGTCGGATCGATCCGCACGATCCGCGCCTCGGGTGCGTCCGAACGTGAACGCGAGAGCATCGAGCACACGGCCCGCGGTGCGTACGAGGCCGGCGTGCAGGTCGCGAAGGCATCGGCGTTCGTAGTGCCGGTCGCCGGCGTCGCCCTCCAGCTGTCGCTGCTCGTCGTCCTCGGCGTCGGCGGCCTCCGCGTCGCCTCCGGCGCGATCACGATCGCCGGGCTGGTGACGTTCGTGATGTTCCTGTTCTTCCTCGTGCAGCCCCTCGGCTCGTTCTTCGGAGCGATCACCTCGGTCGGGCAGGCCCTGGGCGCACTGGGACGCATCCAGGAGATGCTGGACCTGCGCACCGAGACGGCGTGCGATGCGGAGGTCGCGGCATCCGTCGCCGTCGGCACCTCCCCGATCTCGACGGCCGCCGCGCACGAGAACCACGAGACGACGTCGGCGATCGAGTTCCGCGACGTGCATTTCGCGTATCCGGATGCCGTGGTCAGCGCGCGCCGTCGCTCGGAGACCGAGGCGGCGGCCCTGCTCGCCGAGGCCCACGCCGACGCGACGGTGGCGGTCTCGGAAGCGGCCGGCGAGGTGCTGCGCGGCGTGTCGTTCCGCGTCCCGCGCGGGGCGCGCGTCGCCCTGGTCGGGCCGTCGGGTGCGGGCAAGTCCACCACCCTCGCACTGATCGAGCGGTTCTACGACCCGACGGCCGGCTCGATCCTGCTCGACGGCGTCGATCTCCGCGGCATCGACCGCACGCGGCTGCGCGCCCAGCTCGGCTATGTCGAGCAGGATGCACCGACCCTCGCCGGGACGATCGCCGACAACCTGCGGTTGGCGTCGCCGTCGGCATCCGACGAGGAGTGCGTGCGCGTGCTGCGCGCCGTGAACCTCGGCGAGGTGCTGGAGCGCTCGCATCTGGGCCTGGACGCACCGGTGGGTGAGGCCGGTGTCATGCTGTCGGGCGGCGAACGGCAGCGGCTCGCGATCGCCCGAGCGCTGCTGGCTGCTCCCCCGATTCTGCTGCTGGACGAGTCGACGTCATCGCTCGATGGCCTCAACGAGCAGCGCATGCGCGAGGCGATCGACGCCGTCGCCTCGGGGCGGACGCTCGTCGTGATCGCGCACCGGTTGTCGACCGTCGTGGACAGCGATCTGATCGTCGTGATGGACCACGGCAGGGTCGTCGGGCAGGGCACCCACTCCGAACTCGTCGAGACCGTCCCGCTGTACCGCGACCTCGCGAAGCACCAGCTGCTCGTCTGAGCCGCGATCACGACACACGCGTGCGCGTCAGCCGTATCACCCCACCGCCGCGAGCTTGAGGCGGTAGCGAAGAGCGGCGAGTTCGGCGTACAGGGCCGGCGGCACCCGCCCCTCGAACGTGCGGTAGAACTCCTCCGTGAGCTCGGCCTCCTGCAGCCACAGGTCGCGGTCGATCGCGAACAGGGCGTCGAGGTCGGCATCGGGCACCTCGATGCCGTCGAGGTTCAGATCCTCCGTGCGCGGCAGCCGTCCGATCGGGCTGTCGATGGCGGGGACCACTCCCTCGATGCGGCGGATGATCCAGTCGATCACGCGTGCGTTGTCGCCGAATCCCGGCCAGAGGAAGCGGCCGTCCTCGCCCTTGCGGAACCAGTTGACCTGGAAGATGCGCGGGGCGCGGTCGAAGCGCAGACGCTGGCCGACCTTGAGCCAGTGGCCGAAGTAGTCCGCCATGTTGTAGCCGCAGAACGGCAGCATCGCGAAGGGGTCGCGGCGCAGCTCGCCGACGGTCCCTTCGGCAGCGGCGGTGCGCTCGGAGGAGATGTTCGAGCCGAGGAACACACCGTGGGTCCAATCGGTGGCCTCCAGCACGAGCGGGACGTTCGTAGCGCGGCGCCCGCCGAACAGGATGCCGTCCAGCGGCACGCCCTCGGGCGTCTCCCAGTCGGGGGCGATCTGCGGGCACTGTCCCGCGCTGACGGTGAAGCGCGAGTTGGGGTGGGCGGCCGGGCGGCCCATGGCCGGGGTCCAGGGCTTGCCCTCCCAGTCGATCAGCTCCTGCGGCACGTCGTCGGTGAGACCCTCCCACCACACGTCTCCGTCGGGACGCAGAGCCACGTTCGTGAAGATCGTGTTGCCCCAGAGCGTTTCGACGGCGGCCACGTTGGTCGACGCGCCCGTTCCCGGCGCCACCCCGAAGAATCCGGCCTCGGGATTGATGGCCCACAGCCGACCGTCTTCGCCGGGGCGAAGCCACGCGATGTCGTCGCCGAGGGTCTCGACCCGCCATCCCGGGATCGTGGGACGCAGCATTGCGAGATTGGTCTTGCCGCACGCCGAGGGGAAGGCGGCGGCGAGGTGGAAGCGCTTGCCCTCCGGGCTGATGACGCGGATCAGCAGCATGTGCTCGGCGAGCCACCCCTCCTCACGTCCGATGACCGAGGCGATGCGCAGTGCGAAGCACTTCTTCGCGAGGATCGCGTTGCCGCCGTAGCCCGATCCGAACGACCACACCTCGAGCGTGTCGGGAAAGTGCACGATGTACTTCTCGTCGTTGCAGGGCCAGGCGACGTCTTCCTGGCCGGGGGCCAGGGGCGCGCCGACCGAGTGCACCGTCTTGACCCAGGGCTTGCCGGCGGCGATCTGCTCCAGCACCGCAGTGCCGACGCGCGTCATGATGCCGATCGAGGTCACCGCGTACGCGCTGTCGGTGATCTGTACGCCGATGTGCGAGAGCGGACCGCCGACGGCGCCCATCGAGAAGGGCACGACGTACATCGTGCGTCCCCGCATCGACCCCTCGAACAGCGGGGTGATGGTCGCCCGGATCTGATCGGGCTGTGCCCAGTTGTTGGTGGGGCCGGCATCCTCCTGTCGCGCCGAGGCGATGAAGGTGCGCGCCTCCGTGCGAGCGACGTCACTCGGGTGCGAGCGGGCGAGGTAGGAGCCCGGTCGCCACTCGGGGTTGAGCTTGATGAGCTTGCCTTCGTCGACCTGCTGGCGAAGAAGAGCCTCGTTCTCGGCGCGGGAACCGTCGACCCAGTGGATGCGCGCGGGCTGCGTCAGGGCGGCGACCTCGTCGACCCAGGCGAGCAGCGCCTCCAAGCCTGCGCCGGCCAGGACCGGTCGCATCCCGAACCCGCCGCGGGGCTCGTCGGCCGCGTCGGCCCCCGTGGCGGTGCGAATGGCGGTCGGGCGGGTGAACATGTCGGCGATGGCCATGTCGGGCTCCTTCAGCGTGGCGTCGGTGGGGCGATCCGGAGGGGTCTCTTCCAGATTGAGCTCCTCACGACGGATTTGCATGCCCTGACGTCGTCAAGAAACGTGATTCTTTCGCTATGCTCAAGGAATGCCACCCACGTCCCTAGAGCTGTCGACGCTCGGTCATCGCATCCGCCACCAACGGGTGTCGCACGGGCTCACCCTCGACGAGCTCGGCGCGATCGTCGGCGTCGCCGGCAGCCAGCTGAGCCTGATCGAGAACGGCAAGCGCGAGCCGAAGCTCTCGCTGTTGCAGGCGATCGCCGCCGCCACCGGCACCGACGTCACCGATCTGCTCTCCGCCGAGCCGCCCAACCGCCGGGCCGCCCTCGAGCTCGAACTCGAACGTGCGCAGCAGTCCCCCGTCTTCCGCAGCCTCGGTATCCCGGCTCTGCGGGTGACCAAGGCGACCTCCGACGAGACGATCGAGTCTGTGCTGGGGCTGCACCGTGAGCTGCAGCGGCGCGAGCGCGCGGCGATCGCTACGCCTGAGGAGGCCCGACGCGCCAACACCGAGCTGCGGCTGCGCATGCGCGCCAAGGACAACTACCTCCCCGAGATCGAAAAGCTCGCGGAGAAGCAGCTGAAGGCCGCCGGCCACGTCTCGGGCGCCCTCACCCACCGCACGGTCAGCATCATGGCGTCCCAGCTCGGTTTCGAACTGATCTACGTCGATGATCTCCCCCACTCGGCCCGCTCGGTCACCGACCTGGAGAACGGCAGGATCTACCTGCCGCCGGCATCGATCCCCGGCGGCCACGGCCTGCGCTCGATGGCCCTGCAGGCCATGGCCCACCGGCTGCTCGGACACACACCGCCCAGTGACTACGCCGACTTCCTCCAGCAGCGGCTCGAGATCAACTACTTCGCGGCCTGCTGTCTCATGCCCGAGACCGCCTCGGTCGCCTTCCTGACCCAGGCGAAGAAGGATCGCAACCTGGCCGTCGAGGACTTCCGCGATGCGTTCGGCGTGACCCACGAGGCCGCCGGCATGCGGCTGACGAACCTCCTGACGCAGCACATCGGCATCCGCCTGCACTTCCTGCGGGTCGACGGCTCGGGCGCCATCACCCGCGCCTACGAGAACGATGACCTGCCGCTGCCGATGGACGTCACCGGATCGGTCGAGGGACAAGTCGTGTGCCGGCATTTCGCCGCGCGCGCCGCCTTCTCGGAGCAGAACCGCACGGTCGAGCACTACCAGTACACCGACACCCCCGCCGGTACCTTCTGGTGCTCGTCGCAGACCGGACGCACCTCGGACGGCGAGTTCTCGATCACCGTCGGGGTGCCTTTCGACGACGCGCGCTGGTTCCGCGGCCGCGAGACGCAGAAGCGCGCGATCTCGACGTGCCCCGACGAGTCGTGTTGCCGACGGCCGGATGCCGATCTCACGGCACGCTGGGAGGGTCGCGCGTGGCCGAGTGCCCGCGTGCACATGCAGATGTTCTCACCGCTGCCGCGCGGCGCCTTCCCCGGCGTCGACGACGGCGAGGTATACGCCTTTCTCGACCGGCACGCCCAGGGCTGACGACATCCGGCACCGGCATCTGCCCGGGAGCAGGCGCGACGACGGTTGAGTGGGCGCGACGCAGCGGTGTACGCTCGCTGTTTGTGAGGTTCGCCTAACCTCACTTCCCCTCCCCGACGAAACGCTCGTGCTTGCCACCTTCCTGATCGGCCTCCGCGAAGGCCTCGAAGCCGCTCTCGTCGTCGGCATCCTCGTCGCCTACCTGCGCCGCATCGATCGCCGCGATGTGCTCCCGCGCCTGTGGGCCGGAGTGGGCCTCGCCGTCGCCCTGGCCGTCGGCATCGGCGCGATCCTCACCTTCGGTGCCTACGCCCTGACGTTCGAAGCGCAGGAGCTGATCGGAGGCCTGCTCTCACTGGTCACCGTCGGCATGGTGACCTGGATGATCTTCTGGATGCAGAAGACCGCCCGTACGATGAAGAAGACCCTCGAGGGCGGTGTCGACCGGGCGCTCGCGACGGGTGGCCTCTGGGGAATCGTCCTCATCGGATTCATCTCCGTCGCCCGCGAAGGCATCGAGACGACGCTCCTGCTCTGGTCGATGGTGCAGTCCTTCGGCGACACGCCGTCCGCCCTTCTCGGCGCGCTGCTCGGCCTCGCCGCCGCCGTCATCCTCGGGTGGCTCCTCGCCCGCGGAATGGTGCGCCTCGACCTCCGCGTCTTCTTCGCCTGGACCGGCGGCTTCCTCGTGATCGTCGCCGCCGGCGTTCTGGCGTACGCGATCCACGACCTGCAGGAGGCCGGCGCCCTCCCCGGCCCGTTCTCCGCCCTGGCGCCCATCGTGGGCGGCACCGTCGCCGTGGGGGCGGCGGGCTTCCCGTTCGGCTGGGCGTTCGATCTCTCGGCGGCGATCCCGCCGGGAAGCCCTCTCGCTGCGATCCTGCAGGCCACCGTCGGCTTCATGCCGCAGATGTCCTGGCTGCAGGTCATCGCCTGGGCCCTGTACATGGCCGTCGTCGGCACCCTCTTCGTCCGGGGACTCGGTCGCCGGCCCGCCCGGGCCTCGGCATCCGCACCCCTCACGCCGGTTCCGCACCACGCGGGCCTCTCCCACCACCAAGGAGCATCATGACCCGCACACGCACCTGGGGAGCCGTCGCCGCGCTCGGCGCGACCGCCCTCGTGCTGGCCGGCTGCGTCGCCAAGACCGACGTCGCCGCGTCCGACGCCCTGACCGTCACCTCCACCGACACGGCGTGCACGGTGTCGACCGCGACCGCCACCAGCGGCACGCTCGCGTTCGCGGTGACCAACGCCAGCTCGGAGGTGACGGAGTTCTATCTCCTCGCCGCCGACGGTCTGCGCATCGTCGGCGAGGTCGAGAACATCGCTCCCGGCGCCTCACGCACCCTCACCGTCGTCGCCCAGCCCGGCGACTACGTCACCCTGTGCAAGCCCGGCATGGTCGGTGAGGGCATCGGACGCACCGCCTTCACGGTCACGGGCGACGCCGTCACGGCCACGGGCGACGACGCCGCGCAGAAGCAGAAGCCCGTCGATCTGTACGCGTCGTTCGTCAAGGATCAGGTCGAACAGCTCGTCCCGGCCGTGGCGAGCTTCGTGAGCGCCTACGAGGCCGGCGACGATGAGAAGGCGCGGAGCCTGTTCCCCACCGCGCGTGCGTTCTACGAGCGCATCGAACCCATCGCGGAGTCGCTGGGCGATCTCGATCCCCGCATCGATTACCGCGAGGTGGATGCCGCCGCGGAAGGCCTCGACTGGACGGGCTTCCACCGCATCGAGAAGGACCTCTGGGTTCCGGCGCCCGATGCCCTCAACTCCGACGGGTCAACCCCGGCCTGGAAGGACTGGGCGCCCTCGACGCCCGCCGAGCGCGCGACCTATGGGGCGAAGCTGATCGCCGACGTGGGCGAGCTGAACGCGTACGTGCACGGCGACGCGTTCCAGAAGGCGCTCGACGCGCAGGGCATCGGCGGCATCTCCAACGGCGCGATCTCTCTGCTGGACGAAGTGGCCACGGGCAAGATCAGCGGCGAAGAGGACTGGTGGAGCGGCACCGACCTGTACGATTTCGCGGCCAACGTCGAGGGATCGAGGATGGCGTTCTCGCTCGTCAAGGACTTCGCCGTCTCCTCCGGGGCGACCGGAACGGAGCTCGCCGGCCGGATCGACAGCGGCTACGCCGCCCTCGAGGCCGCTCTCGCGCGCCACGGCTCGCTGAGCGCCGGTTTCGTGAACTACCGGCAGCTCAGCGAGGCCGACAAGCGCGAGCTCACCGACCTGATCAACGCGCTGGCCGAGCCGCTGTCCAAGCTGACGTCCACGATCCTGCAATGAGCACCGACCCCGCCCTCGCAGGCGACGACCGCCTCGAGCCCGCGCCGCGCGCCGGCCTCAGCCGTCGGGGCCTGCTGGGCCTCGCGGCCGGTGTCGGTGCGGCCGGGCTCGCCGTCGGCGCCGGAGCCGGAGCGGCGGCCGGCGTCGCCGTCGGCCGCACGCGCGGCGCCGCCGGCGCGGCGTCGCCCTACGCGTTCTACGGCGCGCACCAGGCCGGGATCACGACGCCCGTCCAGGACCATCTTCACTTCGCGTCGTTCGACATGATGGCGGGGACCACCCGCGGGGATCTGATCGAGCTTCTCCAGGACTGGTCCTACGCGGCGGCGCGGATGACCCAGGGTCTCGATGTGTCGGCCAGCGGCGCGGTGGGAGGCTCGCCGGAGGCGCCGCCGGACGACACCGGTGAGGCGCTGGGCCTTGCCGCGAACGGGCTGACGATCACGTTCGGCGTCGGACCGACCCTGTTCACGGCCGTCGACGGCACCGACCGCTACGGACTCGCCGACCGTCGGCCCGCCCTGCTCACCGCGTTGCCGGCATTTCTCGGCGACGACCTGGAGCCCGATCACACCGGCGGCGACCTGTGCATCCAAGCCTGCGCCGACGACCCGCAGGTCGCCGTGCACGCGATCCGCAATCTGAGCCGCATCGCCTTCGGCCGAGCACGGCTGCGCTGGTCGCAGCTCGGCTTCGGAAAGACGTCGAAGACGACCGCCGATCAGGCCACGCCCCGCAACCTCTTCGGGTTCAAGGACGGCACGGCCAACATCCTCGCCGACGGCCAGACGGCGCTGGATCAGCACGTCTGGGTCGGCGACGGCGACGAACCGGCCTGGCTCGTGGGCGGCTCCTATCTCGTGGCGCGCAAGATCGCGATGCTCATCGAGACGTGGGATCGCGTGCGTCTGAGCGAGCAGGAGCGCATCACGGGCCGTGACAAGGCGCACGGCGCGCCGCTCTCGGGCGGGCAGGAGCAGACGGCGCCGGACTTCTCCGCCGTCGGCGCCACGGGCCAGCCCGCGATCGACGCGCGCAGCCACGTGCGCCTCGCCCATCCCGACCTCAATAAGGGCATCCGCATCCTTCGCCGCGGCTACAACTACGTCGACGGCAACACCGATCTCGGACGACTCGACGCCGGCCTGTTCTTCCTCGCGTACCAACGCTCTCCCGCGCAGTTCATCGCCCTGCAGCGTGCGCTGTCGAGGGATCTGCTGAGCGAGTACGTCCGCCACATCGGCTCGGGGCTGTGGGCCATTCCCCCGGGAGCCGAGGAGGGCTCGTATGTGGGGGCCGGTCTGTTCGCCTGAGGCGGGCGCGCAGCACCCCTATCCGCGCAGGAATCTCGCGACGCGGCCGAGGGCGGACGCGATGGATGCCGCGTCGGCTGCGGGCCCGAAGGGCTCGGGTTCCGGGTCCAGGTGCTGCGTGCCGACCGCGGTGGAATGCCGCCAGGTGCCGATCACCTCTCCCTCGGCGACGAGCACGGGACGAACCAGTCCGTTGAGGGTCGGCCCGATCGCCGCACAGTGCTGCGGCGGGCAGACGCGGGAACGATCCGCGTACGAGAGGTAGTACTCGTCGAACGGCGGCAGTGCGAGCACCTCGGCGCAGCACTCCGCCGCGCCCCTCGGCGCGTCGGCGACGGCCACGTCGGCGACGACGACGTCGGCGACGACGAACAGGTCCTCCTCAAGCGCGGTTACCCGATCGCCCGCGGTCTCTCGCGCCGCCCGCGCGACACCGACGGGGACGCCCGCCCACCAGCGGAAGTCCTCGAGCGTGGCGGGGCCGTGCCCCGCCAGATAGCGCACGAGCAGCTCCGCCCAGGGCTCGGCGGGCGCCGCGGCATCCGGCAGCCAGTCGTCGGCGGCGATGAGGTACTGCTCCCGCGTGGGCGCACCCTCACGCGGGACGACGGGGCCGAAGGCCACCTGTCCGCGGACGGCGAGCGCCGAGAGCAGGTGGTTGCCGCGGGAGCCCGCAACATCCGCGCCGGCGGCGGCCATCACGCCCGCCACCTCCCCGCGCGTCAGGCAGTTGCCGCCGGAGAGTGCCGCGTGGACGGCCCGCGTGATGTCGTCGGCCTCGATGCCGAACCTGCGGTGCATCCCCGCCGCCTGCCGCAGCTGGCGATCACGCGTCAGCTCCAGGATCCAGGCGAGGTCTTCGGCGGCGACGATGTGCAGCGTCCCGCGCTGCGTCCACGAGCGCACGAGCACGCCGCGCGCGAAGGCGTCGTCGACGTCCGAGAGGCTGACCTCCGCCGCCGTCCGGATGCCGAGAGCCCACCGCCCCGCCCAGAACTGCTGCGCCTGGGTCGCCGCCATCCGGCGCGCGGCAGCACCGAGATCGGTCTCGGGAGCGACCAGGGCGTGGTGAGCCAGACGCACGGCACGAAGGCGGGCGGATTCCATCGCCCCATCCTGCCCGCCGCCGCCGACACCCGTCCCTCTATAATCGACGGGTCCGGACGCGACGCGGCATCCGGTGCTCGAAAAAGGGGCACGCGAGACACATACGGCATCCATTCACCGTTTCGTCTCCCGGAGGACCCATGCCCACCGTCTCTGCGCACGTCGCCCAGACCCTCGCCGCCCACATCGACCACGTCTTCGGCGTGATGGGAAACGGCAACGCCTACTTCCTCGACGCGCTGGAACGCTCCACCGACGTGCACTACACGGCGGTGCGCCACGAGGCGGGCGGCGTCGTCGCGGCGGACGCCTACCATCGCGCGAGCGGACGCCTCGCCGCCGCGACCGCCACCTACGGCGCCGGCTTCACCAACACGCTCACCGCCCTCGCGGAGTCGGTCCAGGCCCACGTGCCGCTCGTGCTCGTCGTCGGGGACGAACCCACGTCGGGCCCCCGCCCCTGGGACGTCGATCAGATCGCGCTGGCCTCGGCCGTCGGCGCGCGCACGTACACCGTCGGACGGGCGGATGCCGCGGCCACCACGGTCATCGCCATCGAGCACGCGCTGGCCTACCGCGTGCCCACGGTGCTGGCCATCCCCTACGACGTCGCAAAGCTCGAGGCGGGACTGGTGCCGGCTGCGCCGCAACCGACGCTTCCCGCACCGATCGCACCGTCTCCATTCGCCCGTGCAGCGATCGCCGACCTGGCCTCCGCACTGGCCGCCGCGGAGCGTCCGGTGCTGATCGCGGGTCGCGGCGCGTGGATCTCGGGGGCCGCGGATGCTCTCGGGCGTTTGGCGGACGCGACGGGCGCCGTCACGGCGACCACGGCGCTGGGTCGCGGGATGTTCCCTCGGCCGGAGTTCGACCTCGGGGTCACCGGCGGGTTCGGCGCCGACGGCGCCATGGAGCTGATCTCGACGGCGGACGTCGCGGTGGTCTTCGGCGCGGGACTCAACCAGTTCACGATGCGCTTCGGCGCCCTGTTCGCTCCGGGCACCCGCGTCGTGCAGGTCGACATCGCTCCCGCCGCCACGCACCCCCACGTCGGGGGCTTCATCCGCGGGGACGCGCGCCTGGTCGCCGAAGCCCTGTGCGACGAGCTGTCCCAGAGGGATGCCGCGCCCAGCGGTTGGCGCGAGCGCGTGGACATCGCCGCGTCACGCGCCCGCGAGAGCGGCGACCCGCTGGCACCCGACGGCCGCCTCGATCCGCGTTCTGTCGCGGAGCGGATCGGTGAGCTGCTGGAGAGCGCGCCGTCCACCCGCGACCGCGTCGTCGTCACCGACGGCGGCCATTTCCTGGGCTGGGCGAACATGTACTGGCCGGTAGCGTCGCCCGACCGGATGATGATGGTCGGCACCGCATACCAGTCCATCGGCCTGGGATTCCCCTCCGTCGCGGGCGCCGCCCGGGCTCGGCCAGAGGCCACCATCGTGCTGTCCACCGGCGACGGCGGCGGACTGATGGCACTGTCGGATCTGGAATCCGCGGTGCGCGTGGCGGCGGGCCGCGGATTGGCCGTCGTGTGGAACGACGCCGCGTACGGCGCCGAGATCAACCTGTACGGCCTGCAGGGCCTCGCCCGGGAGCCCATGCTCATCCCCGAGGTCGACTTCGCGGGTCTCGCCTCCGCGGTCGGGGCCCGAGGTGTCGTCGTGCGCACGCTCGCCGACCTCGACGAGCTCGCGCGGTGGGTGCAGGTCCCGGCATCCGACCGGCCCTTCCTGCTGCTGGACTGCCGGATCTCCGGCGAGGTCATCGCCCCGTACCAGCAGGAGATCATTCGCGTGAACTCCTGATGTGAGGCCCGCGGCGGGTCCACCTCGACCCGCGAGGCCCCGTCCGGGAGGCGCCGCCCGTGAGACGGCGCGCCCGTCCCCTGTGCCGTATTCAGTCTGCGCACGCGCCCGCCTCCGCGGCGACCCCGGATTCGCGCAGCCGACCGGCACCGGGCACGGCGCCGAGACGGAATACGGAACCGCCGAGACGACCGGCTGCAAGCGGGCCGCCGCGCCGGGAATGCGCAGACCTGTTGAAACGCTGTGTCTGTGGCGCACACTGGGCTGCGACGGAAATCCGTCGGGAGGTCTGCGCGGAATCGGGGTGCCATGGAAGGTCTGGAAGTCACCGTCCTGCTCGGGCTGTCGGTGCTGGCGGGAACGATCCTCGCGCCGCGCCTGCGCGTAGCGACGCCGCTGGTGCTGCTGGTCATCGGGTTGGTGCTGGGATTCGTGCCGGAGCTGCGCCGCATCGAGCTGCCGCCCGAGACGGTGCTGCTGTTGTTCCTGCCCGTGATGCTGTTCTGGGAGAGCCTGACGACGTCGCTGCGGGGCGTTCGCCGGTCGCTGCGCTACATCATCCCGATGAGCACCCTGCTCGTGGTCGCCTCGGCGTTCGCGGTCGCGTGGGTGGCCACGCTCTTCGGGCTGCCCTGGCCGGCAGCCATGATCCTCGGTGCCGCCGTCGCGCCCCCCGATGCCACGGCTGTCGCCGCGCTCGGACGGCTGCTTCCCCAGCGCACGTTCATGAAATTGAAGGCGGAGAGTCTGACCAACGACGGCACTGCATTGGTGCTCTACGCCATCGCGATCTCCGTCGCACTCGGCGACACCGTCACGGGCTGGTCGATCACCGCCACCGTGCTCGTCTCCTACCTCGGCGGAGCGATCGCCGGCATCGTCATCGCGGCTCTCGCGTACCTCGCGCTGCGGCGCATGCGCAATGCCCTCTCGATCAACGTGACGCTGCTGCTGGTTCCGTTCACGGCGTTCCTGCTCGCCGAACTGGTCAACGCCTCGGGCGTTCTCGCCGTGGTGTTCGCGGGCCTGATCATCGCCTGGGCCTTGCCGCGCATCACCACCGCCGCCTCCCGCCGCACCGCGATGGCGGCGTGGCCGTTCGGCGTCTACCTGCTCAACGGAGCGCTGTTCGTGCTGATCGGGTTGGAAGTGCAGCTCGTCCTGCACGAGATCTCCCCGACCGAGGTGTGGGGCCTCGTGCTGCTGACCGTGGCCGCGTGGGCGGCGCTGCTGGTGGTGCGCTATGTGTTCCAGCTGTTGATGGCCCCCTTCTCGCGCCCGCGTACGCCGGCGCTGACCGCACGTTCCGGCCCGGGATCGCTGAACCGCGCGCGCATCGTGAGCACGATGGCCGGGTTCCGCGGTGCCGTGTCGCTCGCGATCGCGCTCTCGGTTCCGCTGACGACGTCGTCCGGTCAGCCGCTCGTCGGCCGCGACGCCGTGGTCTTCGTGACGGCCGGGGTGATCGTGCTGAGTCTTCTCGTGCAGGGACCGCTCCTTCCCGCCATCGTCCGGTGGGCGAAGCTTCCCAGCGACGACTGGGCCGCCGACGAGATCGAGCTGGCGCAACGGACCATCTCGGGTGCGGCGATCGCCGCTCTCGACGACATCGCGGCCGAGCACGGTATCAGCGATGAGGTGCGCGAGCGCGCTCGTCAGGATGGCTACGACATGCTCGAGCTGGCCAACGCGCGTGCCTTCGCCCGTGCCCAGGCCACCGCGGATGCCGACCAGATCGCACAGCTCGAGGGCATGGTGGCGGCGCCGTCGGCCCCCGACACCGGTGCGCAGACAGTCGTGGACGGCGCGGGGCCCGTCGTGGGGCTCAATCCGGCCGCGGCGGGGGTCGATGCCGCGACCTCGCTGACGATGCTCGCCGCATCGACCGGAATCGACCTCACCCAGCGATCGCCGCTCGTGCGCTTCGAGGAGATGACGCGACTGAAGCTGGCCCTGCTGGATCGCAAGCGCGAGGTCCTTCTGCGTCTTCGGCGTGAGGGTACGGTCGACGACCTTCTCGCCCGCCGGCTGGAAGCACACATGGATGCCGAGGAGCTGCGCCTCAGCGGGTACGACGACCTCGACTGAGCGTCACTCGGCGTCTCAGCCCGTCACCCGACGGGGAGCATCCACCGGCTGAAGAAGTCCGTCAACTCGTCGGTCGCTTCCAGCGGCAGCACCGCCGCGACGTACTGATCGGGGCGCACGACGACGACCACACCGTCTTCATTCTCGTCGGCGCCGATGTGGCGCTCCTGGCCCGCGGGTCGGAGGCCCTCGCGGCGCGATGGGTGACGGAGTACGACGACACCGAGCGCGACTCCTACTGACACGGGGCGCCGCGCGTCGAAACGCGTCGAGCTGCTGTCAACCCCCGCGCGGCCGGCGCGGCGCCATGCCACCCTGTGAGCATGCAGAGGATCGTCACCGCCCGCATCGAGCTCGACGTCACCGACCCCGCCGACCTCGTGTTCGCCGTGGCCGCATCCCGGGCGTATGCCCCGGCATCCGAATCCCTCGACGTGCGCGTCGACGGCTCGCCCGTGCCGGTGCACGAACTCACCGACGCACACGGAGGTCGCCTCCACCGGGTGGACGCTCCGATCGGCCGCCTGCGACTGGACTACGCGGCGACCATCGACGGCGCGGCCACGCCGCTGGACGCGGACGAGACGGAACTGCTCGTCTACGGCCGCCCCAGCCGCTACGCGGAGTCCGACGCACTCGCGCCGACGGCCGCGGCCGAGTTCGGCGGCATCAGCGATTCGAGCGACCTGCTGACGGGTGTGTCGTCGTGGGTGGGCACCGAGCTGTCGTACGTCAGCGGCTCGAGCCTGCCGACCGACGGCGCCGTCCGCACGCTCCTGGCCCGCCGCGGCGTCTGCCGCGACTACGCCCACCTGTGCGTCGCCCTTCTGCGCGCGGGCGGCGTACCCGCACGACTGGTGGCGGTGTACGCGCCGGGACTCGACCCCATGGACTTCCACGCCGTCGCCGAAGCATGGGTCGACGGCGCCTGGCGCGTCGTCGACGCCACCACCCTGGCACCCCGCGACACGCTCGTTCGCATCGCGACGGGCCGGGATGCCGCGGACACCGCCTTCCTCAACATCCTTCGCGGACGCGCCGACCTCGTAGACCTGCAGGTGACCGCGACCGCCGACACCCTTCCCGACGACGACCTGGATCGGCTGATCAGCATCTCCTGATCAGCATCCGCTGACCGCGGGAGTCAACCAGTTGACACCAGGGATGTCAACTGGTTGACTCTGGCTATGGCCGCCCGTCTCACCGTCACCCTCCACGAGCTCGTCGGCGAACTGGATCTGTTCGCGGACGCCTGGTTGCGAGACAGACACGGCGTGACCTTCAACCTGTTCGAGATCCTGGCGACCCTCTCCGAGCGGGCGCCGATCGACATCACCGGGCTCGCACGCTGCCTGCGGGTGACGAAAGCCGCGGTCAGCAAGCGCGTCCCGGCCCTGGTCGCCGACGGGTGGCTGCGCACCACCGCGGGCGAAGGGCGCCGCATCCTTCTGGAGCTGACCCCGAAGGGCGTCAAGCTGGTGCGCGTGGCCGGCGGCGAGCTCGAGGCCGAGTTCGCCCAGATGCTCGCCGATCCGCGCCTGGATCCGGTCTCCTCCGGCACCGGCATCACCCCCGCCGCGCTCAACGCCCATCTGTCGGCACTCACCGACATCGTCCTCGCGAAAGGTCGCACGCCATGAACCGCCGCCTGCTCGTCCTCGTCGGCACGCCCCTGCCCGATACCCTCACCCACGCGCTCGCGGAGAGCTACGTGTCGAGTGCCCGCGCCGCCGGCGCCGAGGTGCGCCTGATCGATCTCGCCCACGACCCCATCCCCGACCATCCCCGCACGCGCGACCAGCTGCGCGCGCCGCGCGTCGGCCGCACCCACGATCTGCCGCTCGATCCGGACGTCGCCCGGTACCTGGACGACCTGTTCTGGGCCGATCACATCGCGATCTTCCATCCGCAGTGGTGGGGCACCGTACCGGCAGCTCTGAAGGCGTTCATCGACCGTGTCTTCCTTTCGAACGCGACGTTCCGCTATCGCGAACGCTCTGCCCTGTCCGACCGCCTCCTCGCCGGTCGCACCGCGCGCATCGTCATGACGATGGACTCTCCTCGGTTCTGGAACCGCCTCGTCTACCGCGGTGCCGCCGAAGCATCGCTCTCCCGGGCGACTCTCGGCTACTGCGGCGTGCGCACGGTGGGCATCGCACGCTTCACGCCCGTGCGCTTCAGCGATGACACTGCCCGCCGCGGCTGGATCGAGCGCGTGGCGCGGCACGGCAACACCGACGCCGCATCACCCCGCCGCGCGCGGCGCCCCTCGACCGACGACACCTCTCGCCCAGCTCGGGCGGCGCGGGTGAAGACCCTGTAACAAAGCGTCGCCCGGCGACGCCCGACACCGCGCCAGCGGCGAAGATGGATGTCGCGGCATCCGCACACAGCGTTCGGCGCGCCGCTCATCCCACCCGGAGGTCTCCATGCCGCGTCCCATCCTGCGCACCGCCCTCGCCGCCACCGCGGCCGCCCTCACCCTCGCCCTCGCCGGCTGCGCCGGAGGGACCTCGAGCCCGGGAGGTGCCGCGTCCGACTCCGCGAACGCGGATGCCGGCTACATCACCCCCGGAAAACTCACCTTCGCCACGGGTGAGACGGCGTACGAGCCCTACGTGTACGGCGACGACCCGGCATCCGGAAAGGGCTTCGAAGCAGCGGTCGCTTACGCCGTGGCCGATCAGCTCGGGTTCGCGAAGGACGACGTCGTCTGGGTGCGCACCTCCTTCGAGTCGGCCATCGCGCCGGGACCGAAGAACTTCGACATCAACATCCAGCAGTACACGATCACCGACGAGCGCAAGCGGGCCGTCGACTTCTCGACGCCCTACTACGAGGCGAGCCAGTCGGTCGTCGCGATCAAGGGCGGAAAGGCCCAGGGCATCACCGACATCGCGGGACTCAAGGGCCTCGCGATCGGCGCGATGACCGGCTCGACGAGCGCCGCCACCTTGGAGAAGGCGATCGCCCCGACCACGGCGCCGTCGCTCTACAACTCCAACGAAGACGCCGTCGCCGCCCTCAAGGCCGGCCAGATCGACGCGATCGTGCTCGACACGCCCACCGCGTACATCGCGGTCAACGCGCCCTACATCGACAACTCGTTCGTGGTCGGCGAACTGCCCGCCGCCGGCATCCCCGACCAGTGGGGACTGCTGCTCGCGAAGAACTCGCCGCTGACCGCGAAGGTGAGCGCCGCGGTCGACACCCTTCGCAACAACGGCACCCTCGACGAGCTGAAGAAGCAGTGGCTGTCGGTGCTGACCGAGGGCGTACCGCAGCTGAAGTGACCCGCTCGGGTAACGTCGGTCCGTGACCATTCACTCCCCCAGCGCGCTCGAGCTCGAGCGGCGTGCGTTCCGCCGCGGGCGGCAGCGGCGCTCGGTGCTCGTCGCGATCGCCTCGAGCCTCGTGTTCGCGGCGATCGTCTGGGCGAGCGTCATCAACACGCCCGGGTGGGCGAGCGTGCAGCAGGCGTTCTTCGACCCGCAGATCGCACTGCAGTCGCTGCCGAAGATCTGGGACGGCTTCCTCATCAATCTGCAGGTGCTGGGCCTCTCGCTCGTCACCGTGTCGGCCGTGGCCCTTCTGATCGCGGTGCTACGCACCGCGCGCGGGCCGGTGCTGTTTCCGCTGCGCGTCCTCACGGCGGCCTACACCGATCTCTTCCGCGGTCTGCCGTTCATCATCGTGCTCTACCTGATCGGCTTCGGCGTGCCGACGATCATGAACACGCGGATCCCCGTCGTGGTGCTCGGCGTCGTGGCGGTCACGCTCACCTATTCCTCGTACGTGGCCGAGGTGCTGCGCGCGGGCATCGAGGCGGTACACCCGTCGCAGCGGCTGGCGGCCCGTGCCCTGGGCCTCGGCTACGTGCAGACCCTCCGGCGGGTCGTGCTGCCGCAGGCTGTCCGCAAGGTGACGCCGCCTCTCATGAACGACTTCATCTCGATGCAGAAGGACGTGGGACTGATCTCGATCCTGGGCGCGATCGACGCCATCGCCGCCGCCCGTTCGGCGGCGTCGTTGAGCTACAACTTCACGCCCTATGTCGTCGCCGGCATCCTGTTCATCCTGCTGGCCATCCCGACGATCCGCGTCACCGACTGGTACACCGCGCGGCTGCGCGAGCGCGAGCAGCAGGGATCGATCCTGTGAGCGGGCACGTCGCGGCATCCGGCGCCCCCGTCCTGCGCGCCGACGACCTCTGGAAATCGTTCGGCGAGCGCGACGTTCTGCGCGGCGTCTCGGTCTCGTTGGCCGCGCACGAGGTGGTGGCCCTGATCGGCTCGTCCGGATCGGGAAAGTCGACGCTGCTGCGCTGCCTCGGACTCCTGGAGCCCATCGACGACGGGCGCATCTGGCTGGGCGAGCTCGACATCTCCGACCCCCGCGTCGACGGCAACCGCGTGCGGGCACGCCTGGGCGCCGTCTTCCAGAGCTACAACCTGTTCCCCCACCTGTCGGTGCTCGACAACGTCACACTCGCCTCGCGGGTCGTGCACCGGATGCCGCGGGCACGGGCCGAGGAGCGCGCCCACGATCTGCTGGCACGCGTAGGCCTCGCGGAGTTCGCGACGGCCCACCCCGACCGCCTCTCCGGCGGCCAGCAGCAGCGCGCGGCGATCGTGCGGGCCATCGCGACCGATCCCGAAGTGCTGCTGCTCGACGAGATCACCTCCGCGCTGGACCCCGAGCTCGTCGGCGAAGTGCTGGAACTCGTGCGCGCCCTGGCCGCGGAGGGAACGACGATCCTGATGGCGACGCACGAGATGGCCTTCGCCCGCGACGTCGCCGACCGCGTCGTCTTCCTCGACGACGGCGTCATCGTGGAGGAAGGTACCGCGGCATCCGTATTCGCCGCGCCGCAGCATCCGCGCACGCAGGCATTCCTCTCGCGCTTCTCCGGCTGACGGTCGGCGGGCCTCACGCGCGACCCAGCGCGGCGCACGAACTCCGCAGAATCGCGCGAACTCCGCACGGATGCCGAGAAAACGTGCGGAGTTCGTTACTTTCTGCGGATGACGTCCGCGCGTGCCGGTCAGCGCGCGGCGCGGATGAGCTGCGTCGAGTGGTCGAGATGCGCGCGGACGGCCGCTCCCCCGTCGCGGGGCAGCGCGTCGAGGTAGGCGCGATGCTCGGCGGCGAGCGCACCCGGCGCGTAGTGGGGACGCACGTGCGTCAGCAGAAGCAGCACCTCCGACTCGAGGCCGGCGTGGGCCTCCGCGAGACGAGGGCTGTCGGCGGCATCGACGATCGCGCGATGGACAGCGGCGTGCGCGCGGATCGTCGCGGGCCAGTCGGCGCGGGCCTCGGCATCGGCGAGGTCATCGATCGCGGCCTCGATCGTCGCGCGCGTCGCGGGCGACCACACCGAGCCCTGCGCCTCGGCGATGAGGCGTACGGCCTCGGTCTCCAGCGCCGCCCGCAGCTGCTGGAGTGCCCGCAGATCGTCGTCGTCGAGCGCCGAGACCCGGGCGCCGGCGTAGGGGACGAGCTGGACGAGGCGTTCCGCCCCGAGCGCGGCCAGGGCCGCACGCACGGTATGCCGCGACACGTCGTGCGCGCGGGCGATCTCCTCTTCGCGCAGCGGCGCGCCCGGCGCCAGCGCGCCGCTGAGGATCTCGCCGCGCAGCGCGTCGGCGACGCGCACGTCCGCCGTCGGCCGCCGCGAACCGTCACGCCGGCGCGGAGACACCGTCGCTCCGCGCGCGCACCGGGGCGGCGACCAGCGCGAGCCCCACCGCGATGACGATGAGCCCTGCCACCGAGACGGCGGAGAGCTGCTCGTGCAAGACCACGAGGCCGAGCACCGTGGCCGCGAGCGGCTCGGCGAGCGTGAGGGTCGAGACGGTCGCCGGGCTCAGGCCGCGCAGGCCCGCACCGAACAGGAGATAGGCGATCGTGACGGTGACGACGCCGAGCCACAGGGCGAGCGCCGCGCCGTTCGCGGTGCCCAGCCACGCGGTCGAGGTCGACACGAGCACGGGAACGCTCAGCACCGCGGCGGTCCCGAACACGGCGCCCATCGCCGCCGGCGCCGTCCAGCCGCGCTCGAGCAGCATCTTGCTGGCGATCGCGTAGAGCGCGTACGACGCGCCGGCGCCCACGGAGGCGGCGACGCCGACGAGGCTGGTCGGCGCGGCGGAGCCGTCGCCGACCACGCCCGACACCAGCACGACACCGACGATCGCGACGGTCGTCGCCAGGCTCCACCGCAGGCTCGGTCGTCGTCGGCGCAGCACGCTGTCGAGAACGCCGGTGACGATGGGCGCTGAGCCGAGCGCCACGACCGTGCCGACGGCGACGCCGTTGAGCCCGGTTCCCGAGAAGAACGTCGGCTGGTACGCCAGCACCCCGGCGGCTCCGACGAGCACGATGACGAGCGCAGGGACCCCCCGTCGGACCGGGAGGCTGTCGACCGCCGCCGGCGACGCTGTGCGCCGCGCCCGCGAAACGAGCGCGATCACGCCCAACAGCGCGCCGCCGATGAGCACGCGCGCCGCGCCGATCGAGAGGGCGTCGGCATCCACGCCGGCGAGCGCCCGCGACGTTCCTGTCGTGGCGAAGCACAGCGCCGCGACGAGGACGGCGACGACGGACAGGGACCGACTCACCGGAACATTGTTACACAATCCTGCTGGTGGCGATGCTGATTCACCGCGCACGCATAGCCGTCCGCCGTAAGCTGGGCCCACGCCTCCCATCGATGCCCTGCTCACGACCTGGCGCGCCGACCCCGTCACGATCGCGGTCCTGGTCGGCGCGGCGTTGCTCTACGCCCTCGGGGTGCGACGCGCACGGCGACGCGGCACCTCCTGGCCGCCCCATCGCACGGTGCTCTTCTTCGCCCTCGGGCTCGGCTCATACGCCGTGGTGGAACTCGGCTTCCTCGGCACCTGGTCGGCCGAGCTCCGCTGGGCGTTCGTCGCCCGCATCGCGCTGCTGCTCATGGCCGTCCCGGGTCTCATCTCCCTCGGCCGTCCGCTCGACCTGCTGCGCGCGGGCCTGTCGGATGCCGGTCGCCAGCGCCTGGACGCCGTGCTCGACGGTCGCGTGTTCCGGTTTCTCGGCAACGCGATGTTCGCCACGATCTTCGTCGCGGCGATCTTCTGCGTGTTCCTCACGCCGCTCGCGGGAGTTCTCCGCACCTCCCCCGCGATCGGTGAGGCGCTCGGGCTCGTCTCGCTCGTGGTCGGGCTGCTGCTCGTGGTGCCCCTGATGGCACTCACCGGCATCCACACCAGCACGTTCCTCGCGGTCGAGTTCCTGCTGGCCTTCGTGGAACTCGTCATCGACTCCATCCCCGGCATCCTGCTGCGCCTGAACGACACGGTCGTCGACGGCGTCGCGGCCGCGACGGACGCCGGCTGGTGGCCGAACCCGCTGCACGATCAGCACCTCGCCGGAGACCTGCTCTGGTTCATCGCCGAGGTCGCCGACGTTCCCATCCTGATCATCCTGCTGGTGCGTTGGGGACGCCGCGACCGGGTCGAGGCGGCCGGCTACGACGCGCTGAGCGACGAGGAGCACGACGCCCTGGTCCAGGCGCACCTGCGCGGCGAGCGCACCGCCGAGGCTTGACCGGCTCCCAGCCGGGTGGATGCCGCGGCATCCGCGCGCCGCCGGCGATCAGGCCCGAATGCTGCGCTCGGCCGCCTCGACGACGTTGGTCATGAGCAGGGCGACGGTCATCGGCCCGACGCCGCCGGGGTTCGGCGAGAGCCAGCCCGCGACGTCCTCGACGCCCGGGGCGATGTCGCCGTAGACCTTCGCCTTGCCGGTCTCGGGGTCGCTCTCGCGGGTCACGCCGACGTCGAGCACGGCGGCGCCGGGCTTCACGTCCTCCGGGCGCACGAGGTGCTTGACGCCCGCGGCGCCGACGATCACGTCGGCCTGGCGCAGGTACGACGGCAGATCGCGGGTGCCGGTGTGGGTGAGCGTGACCGTCGCGTTGACGGCGCGGCGCGTCAGCAGCAGACCGATCGAGCGGCCGATCGTGACCCCGCGGCCGACGACCACGACGTGCGTGCCGGCGAGGGCGAAGCCGTTGCGCTCCAGCAGCTCGATCACGGCGCGCGGCGTGCACGGCAGCGGCGAGGTGATCTCGTCGTTGACGTTCAACACGAGCTTGCCGAGGTTGGTCGGGTGCAGGCCGTCGGCATCCTTCGCCGGATCGATCCGCTCGAGGATGCGATCGGTGTCGATGTGCCGCGGCAGCGGCAGCTGCACGATGTAGCCGTGGCAGGTCGGGTCGGCGTTGAGGCGATCGATCGCGGCTTCGACGTCGGCCTGTGTGGCGTCGGCCGGCAGCTCGACCTGGATCGAGTTCATGCCGATCGCCTCGGACTCGCGATGCTTCATCCCGACGTACAGCTGCGATGCCGGGTCGGCCCCCACCAGCACGGTCGCGATGCCGGGGATGACCCCCGCGGCCTTCAGCTTCGCGACGCGTTCGGCGAGCTCCGCCTTGATGGCCGCGGCCGTCGCGCGGCCGTCGAGCTTGTGTGCAGTCATGCGTTGTCTCCTCCGTGTTCTCCCCGCGAGACACGGTTCCCGCACCGAGACACGCGTCGACGGCGCGTGTCTCGGTGCGCAGGCGGTGTCTCGCGGACCGTGGATGCCGCGGCGCACCCGCGCGGGCGGGGAATGCCGCGGGCGGGTTACTGCGTGAGGCCGGGGTACAGCGGGAACGCGGCGGTCAGGGCGGCCACGCGCGTGCGCAGCGACTCGACGTCGGCGTCCGGCAGCAGCGCCAGCGCGATGATATCGGCAACCTCGGTGAACTCCGCGTCGCCGAAGCCGCGGGTCGCGAGCGCCGGGGTGCCGATGCGCAGGCCCGAGGTCACCATGGGCGGACGCGGGTCGTTGGGCACCGCGTTGCGGTTGACGGTGATGTGGATCTCGTGCAGGAGGTCCTCGGCTTGCTTGCCGTCGATCGCGGCGTCGCGGAGGTCGACGAGCACGAGGTGCACGTCGGTACCGCCGGAGCGGACGGAGATCCCGGCATCCTTCACGTCCTGCTGCGAGAGGCGATCGGCGAGGATCGCCGCACCGCGCACGACGCGCTCCTGGCGCTCCTTGAACTCCGGGGTGGCGGCGAGCTTGAACGCGGTCGCCTTCGCGGCGATCACGTGCATGAGCGGACCGCCCTGCTGGCCCGGGAAGACGGCCGAGTTGATCTTCTTCGCGAGGTCGGCATCGTTGGTCAGGATGAAGCCCGAGCGCGGGCCGCCGATCGTCTTGTGCACCGTGGAGCTCACGACGTGCGCGTGCGGCACCGGGGAGGGGTGCAGGCCCGCCGCGACGAGGCCGGCGAAGTGCGCCATGTCGACCCACAGTAGCGCACCCACCTTGTCGGCGATGGCGCGGAAGCGCGCGAAGTCGAGCTGACGCGGGTAGGCCGACCAGCCGGCGATGATCACCTTCGGCTGGTGCTCGACGGCGAGGCGCTCGACCTCGTCCATGTCGATCGTCGAGGTCTCGGGGTCGACGCCGTAGGCGACGATGTTGTAGAGCCGGCCGGAGAAGTTGATCTTCATGCCGTGCGTGAGGTGCCCGCCGTGATCGAGCGAAAGACCCAGCAGGGTGTCGCCGGGGCGAGCGATGGCGTGGAGCACCGCGGCGTTGGCGGAGGCTCCCGAGTGCGGCTGGACGTTCGCGAACTCGGCGCCGAACAGCGCCTTCGCGCGCTGGATGGCGAGCTCCTCGGCGACGTCCACCTCTTCGCAGCCGCCGTAGTAGCGGCGGCCGGGGTAGCCCTCGGCGTACTTGTTCGTCAGCACGGAGCCCTGCGACTGCAGCACCGAGACGGGAACGAAGTTCTCCGAGGCGATCATCTCGAGGTAGCCGCGCTGACGCTCGAGCTCGCGCTCGAGAACCTGCGCGATCTCGGGGTCGACCTCGGCGAGCGGGGCGTTGAAGTACGGATCGGTCATGACGGTCTCCTGCCATTCGTCGGGTGGATGCCGGTGTGCGCCGGGCGCACGCCGGTGTATCAAACGAAGGCCGGCCCAGGCGTGCGGTCGATTGCCGTGTTCGCCGCTCCCCGATGGTGACCCACCTCAACGCCAGTCGCGACAGTGCGAGCATATCGGATGCGACGCCGCCGGCACACGGCTAGGCTGGCGTCATCGGATTTGTTAGGACTCCTTACATCACCGCCGACCCTCGGGCCGCAGCCGCTGGCTCCGATCCCCGGCCGCCACGCAGAATGGAGACACCGTGTCGCAGCCCTGCCTCGTCCCCGCACCCGCGCGGCTGACCCTCGACGAGGGCAGCCCCTTCCTCCTCGCGAGCGACGTCGCACTCGTGATGACGACGGATGCCGTGGGAGTCGCCGACGCCGCCGCGGAGCTCCGCCGGCTGATCGCGGCGCGCACCGGCATCCGCCTCGCCGCTCCGACACCCGCGAACGGCCAGGTGCCACACCTCCGATTGAGCCTCGAGCACGACGGACCCGCCGAGTCGTACCGACTGTGCAGCGACGCCGGCGCCGTGCACGTGGCCGGCGCCGATGCGGCGGGCCTCTTCTACGGCGTGCAGACCCTCGTGCAGGCGATCACGACAGACGCCTCGGGCTGGCGGATCCCGGCGATGGAGGTCGAGGACGCTCCCCGCTTCGCGTATCGCGGCGTCATGCTCGACGTCGCCCGTCACTTCCTCGATGTCGCGACGGTGTGCGGCTACATCGACCGCGCCGCCGGCTTGAAGTTCAACGCCCTGCACCTGCACCTGACCGACGACCAGGGATGGCGCATCCAGATGCACTCCCGCCCCCGGCTGACGGAGAAGTCCGCGTCGAGCTCGGTCGGCGCGTACGGCGGCGGCTTCTACACCCACGACGACTACCGCGCCATCGTCGCGCACGCCGGCCGCCACCACATGATCGTCGTGCCCGAGATCGACGGCCCCAGTCACACCCACGCCATCTCCCTCGCCTACCCCGAGCTGTGCGCACCGCCGGTGGTGAGCGCGCAGCTGCGGCGGCAGTCGGAAGAGGACGGCAGCGCCCTCCCGCTCGGCGGCGTCGCCTACGAAGGCATCGGCGTGGGCTTCTCGTCGTTGCGGATCCGCGACGAGGCGACGTACACCTTCCTCGCCGACGTCCTCACCGAGTTGGCGGCTCTCACTCCCGGTCCGTACCTGCACATCGGCGGCGACGAGGCGCTGGGGACGGATGCCGATGACTACGACCACTACATCGAGCGCGTCTCGCGGCTGGTGGCCGAGACCGGCAAGACCGCCATCGCCTGGCACGAGGCCGGCGTCTGCGGCGGCCTCGCGGAGGGAACCATCGGACAGTACTGGGGTTTCGTGTCGCCGACCGACGGCATGGACGAGAAGACCCGGGGCTTCGTCCGCCGCGGCGGACGCGTCATCCTCTCACCCGCCGACGCGATCTACCTCGACATGAAGTTCGACCCCGACTCGCCACTCGGGCTGACGTGGGCGCGTGGAGTGACGATTGCCCGCCGCTCCTACGAGTGGGAGCCGACTGCCGTCATCGACGGCATCGATCAGGCGCAGATTCTCGGCGTGGAGGCGCCGCTGTGGAGCGAGACCGTCCGCACATCCGCCGACATCGACGCCCTCGCCTTCCCGCGCATCGCCGCCGCTGCAGAAGCGGCGTGGTCCCCGGCGCTGGGAGCCCTCCCTCTGCGAACATGGGAGTCCTTCCGGGCCCGCGTGGGCGGGCTCGGGCCGCTGTGGAGGTCACTCGGCATCCGCTTCACCGCGCTGTCCGAGATCGATTGGACACCCGCGGAGCCGATCACCGTGCAAGGGGACAACACATGACCACCGTCATCCACTCGGCGCAACTGGTCACCGCCGGAACACTCACCCCCGACGCCTGGATCGCCTTCACCGATGGCATCATCGACGGCCGCGGGACGGGCACGACGTGGCGCACCCTGACGGCGGCCCACGTGATCGACGCCGCGGGAGGGGTGCTCGCTCCCGGGTTCATCGACATCCACGGTCACGGCGGCGGGGGCGCCTCGTTCGATGAGGGCGCCGAGGCCATCGCCACGGCGCGGGCCGTGCACCGTGCGCACGGGACGACCCGCGCGGTGCTTTCGCTCGTCACGGCATCGCTCGACGATCTCGCCGCCCGCGCCGCCGTCATCGCCGATCTCGTCGAGCGCGACGCGACGATCCTCGGCTCCCACCTCGAAGGGCCGTTCCTCGATCCCGGCCACAAGGGCGCCCACACTCTCAGCCTGCTGCGCCCGCCCGATGCCGCGGCCGTGGGACGGCTGCTCGACGCCGGGCGCGGCACCGTGCGGCAGGTCACCCTCGCACCCGAGCTGCCGGGCGCGCTGGCGGCGGTGTCGCAGTTCGTCGCCGCAGGTGTCGCGGTGGCGGTCGGCCACACGAACGCCACCGAGGACGACGCCTTTGCCGCCTTCGACGCCGGCGCGACGATCCTCACGCACGCGTTCAACGCCATGCCCGGTATCCACCACCGCGAACCCGGGCCGGTGGTGGCCGCGCTCCGCGACGAGCGGGTGACGCTGGAGATCATCGCCGACGGGGTGCACGTACATCCGGATGTCGTCGCGCTGGCGTTCACGCAGGCGCCGGGTCGGGTCGCGCTCATCACCGACGCGATGGCGGCCGCCGGCGCCGCCGACGGGCATTACGAGCTCGGCGGGCTCGCCGTGACGGTCACCGCCGGCACCGCACGGCTCGATGACGGCGGCGCCATCGCCGGCTCGACGCTCACCCAGGACGCTGCCCTGCGGCTCGCCGTCGGCCACGGCATCGCACTGACGAGCGCCGTCGACGCGCTGACCCGCGTCCCCGCGCGTGCCGTCGGCCTCGAGGATCGCTACGGCACTCTCGAGAGCGATCGCGTCGCCGACGTCGTGCTGCTCGACGAGTACCTCCGGGTGCGGACGGTGTGGGTCGACGGCATCCGCGTCTGACGGCATCCGCGCCCGACGGCGACGGGGACCGGATGACAGAAGCGGGGCGGAGGGCGCCCCCGCGCCGTCCGCCCCGCTCTACCCCGTCCACCGGTACCGCGCGGATCCTCCCCCGAGATTCCGCGCTTCCGGTCCTGGCCACGGATCGCTCCGTTCCCCTGGCCGTTCCCGTCGGCGCTGCTCCTGAATCCCCCTGGAGAGCACGCGACGGGAAGCCCTTCACCCCAAGAGAGCGCGCACCGCACGATCCATTACGCGGGTTAGAGGATTTTTCTCGAACTTTTTCCGACGGCGCTCAGATCGCTCCCCCGCCACCGGCCGTTCCCCCGCCGGACCTGTGAAAATAGGAACCGATGGCGCGACCCGCGTCATAATCCGCCGCCGTGGCCGTCTCTTGGATGACAACGAACGACGCCCACTCCGACAGGACTCTCTCGTCATGGACACGCCCGATCAGCCGCGCCCCGATGCCGCCGACATCGCCGACGCCGACCTCGTGCTGCGCACGCGCGCCGGAGACCGTCAGGCGTTCGCCGAGCTGTGGCGCCGCCACTACCGGTCGGGGCTGACCGTCGCCTCGTCGATCACCTCGACCTTCGACGCCGACGACCTCGTCCAGGAGGCGTACGCGCGCATCTACCAGGCGATCGTGAAGGGCGGGGGCCCGACGGGCTCGTTCCGCGCGTACCTGTTCACGAGCATCCGCAATACGGCAGCCGGGTGGGGCCGCGCCCGTCGTGAGACGGCCATCGACGAGCTCGAGGCCCTTCCCGATCCGGATGCCGACGCGCACGCAACCGACGAGGCGCTCGATCGGAGCCTCACGCACCGTGCGTTCCGGAGCCTGCCGACGCGGTGGCAGGAGGTGCTCTGGTACACCGAGATCGAGCAGATGAAGCCGGCGGAGATCGCTCCGCTGCTGGGGATGAAGGCGACGGCGGTGGCCCAACTGGCCTTCCGCGCGCGCGAAGGCCTGCGTGAAGCGTGGATCCAAGCGCACCTGCAGACAGTGGCCGACGGGTCGGACTGTCAGTGGACGATCGAACGGCTCGGCGCCTACGCCCGCAACAACCTGGGGACCCGCGACCACAAGAAGCTCGAGGCGCACCTCGCCGATTGTGCGCGATGCACGATCGTGGCGGCCGAGGCCACCGAGGTCTCGCACCGCCTTGCGCTGGTGCTGCTGCCGTTGACGATCGGTGCCGGCGCCGCCACCGCCTACCTCGCCACCCTCCAGGGCGGCGCCGCGCCGCTGGTCGCTCTCGCGGCGGGCGCCTCGGGGACGGTGCCGGGCGCCGTGACGGTGGGCGCCGGATCTGCGCCACTAGTGGGAGCGGCCGGAGGAGCCGGCGCGGGAGGGTCCGCGGGCGCCGGTGGCTCTGCGGGCGCCGGTGGCTCGGCCGCTGCGGCC
The DNA here is from genome assembly GCF_000585455.1 of Microbacterium sp. MRS-1. Lineage (NCBI taxonomy): Bacteria > Bacillati > Actinomycetota > Actinomycetes > Micrococcales > Microbacteriaceae > Microbacterium > Microbacterium sp. MRS-1. Next base: position 9,196 of record NZ_JAUF01000060.1, on the reverse strand, counting down.
GGGGCTGCCGGATCCGCCGCGGGCGGCGCACTCGCCGGCACCGGGGCTGTCATCGGCCTCGTCGCCGCCGGCGTGCTGGTGGCCGGTGCGGCCGTGGCTGCCGTGATCGTCGTGCCGCAGGTGGTCGCCAGCAGCGCATCCGCGCCGAGCGACGGGTCGGGTGCGAACGGGGGCGCGTCCGCGAACGGCGGGGGCGACACCGTCGTCGCACTTCCGGCGACCACCCCCTCGCCGAGCACGATCCCCTCTGCGGCTCCCACCTCGGTTCCCGTGCCGTCGGCGACGCCGCAGCCCGATGTGAAGCCGCGGCCCGACGTCAAACCGCAGCCCGCGCCGACGCGCCGGGCGGTCCCGCCGCCGACGACGGCGCCGCAGCCGCCCGCCACTCCAGCTCCCACGCCGACGGTGGCGACTTCGCCGGCGCCGACGCCCACACCGACGCCCACGCCCACGCCCACGCCGGAGCCCACCCCGACACCGACACCGACACCCACACCCACACCCACACCCACACCCACGGTCCCGGTGGATGCGCCGAGCTTCGTCAACGGCAGCTATCAGATGTGGGGAGATGCTGGCCAGTTGACGCTCACGTTGCGATTCTCGGGTACACCGGGAAAGACCATCCGTCTGGTTGTCGGAGGCATCGAGCGTGGCCAGCAAGAGCTCGACGCCGCCGGGTCTACAACCTTCGTCTACGACTCCACAGAGATGGAGACCGACGGCGCCACCGCATCGTTCGGCTATGTCGCGGACGGCATCGTCGAGGCTGAGCAGAGCCTCACCATCAACCTCGTCCGCTGACCGATCTGAGTCCCCCTCCCGCCGCGTAAACTGGCGGAATGTCCGAGCTGCCGCACGTCCGTCCCGCCGCCCCCGAGGCCCCGCGATCGGCCGACGGCGCCGCCGCGCGTCCGGCGGGCGTGCGCCCTGCGCTGGATGCGGTGGATCTGCTCGCGTTCCTCTGCGAACTGTTCGCCTTCGCCACCCTCGCGGTCTGGGGCTTCACCGCCTGGCCGTTCCCCTGGAACATCGTCGCCGGAATCGGCGCTCCGTTGATCGCGATCCTGCTGTGGGCACTGTTCGTCTCGCCCCGTGCCGTCTTCGCCGTGCACCCGTTCGTGCGGGCCCTCGTCGAGCTCCTCGTCTACGCTTCCGCGACGATCGTCTGGTGGACCAGCGGCAATGCCTGGATCGGCCTGGCGTACGCGGTCGTCGCCGTGGCCGTCGGACTGGTCTCTGGCCGACGCCGACTCGCCGCCTGAGGCACTCCAGATCATGAGCGCCGTCCTCGACCTGCTCACCGCCGAGCTCGCCGATCGCATCGACACCGACCCCACCGCCCTCGACGCCGCACGCGCGGACAAGTCCGGGCACGCAGCCGCCGGGCCGCCGATCGCGATCGTGCACGCGGCATCCGTCGCCGACGTCCAGGCGACGATGCGCATCGCGTCCGCGACGGGCACACCCGTCGTGATCCGCGGCGCGGGCACGGGGCTGGCGGGCGGCGCGAACGCCGGTGCCGGCGAGATCGTGCTGTCGATGCGCGGAATGGACCGCATCCTGGAGGTGCGGGCCGACGACCTGCTGGCGGTTGTCGAGCCCGGCATCCTCAACGCCGACCTCAACGACACCCTCGTCGCGCACGGGCTGTGGACGACGCCGAGGCCGAGCTGCTGTGGACCATCCGCCGCTCGATGCATCCGGCCATGGAGGCGATGGGCACGACCCTGATCGAGGACGTGTCGGTTCCCCGCAGCGCCCTTCCCGCGATGTTCGACGAGATCGCGCGCATCGAGCGCGCCTACGACCTCGTGATCCCGACCGTCTGCCACGCGGGCGACGGCAACCTGCACCCCAACTTCGTCTTCGACGGCGAGGAGGTTCCCGAGATCGTCTGGCGCGCCGCCGACGAGCTGTTCCGCGCGGCCCTGCGCCTCGGCGGCACGCTCACCGGCGAACACGGGGTCGGCGTGCTCAAGCGCCGTTGGCTCGTCGACGAGCTCGGCGAGGATCAGTGGCAGCTGCAGCGCCAGATCACCCGGGTGTTCGACCCCCTCGGCATCCTGAATCCGGGAAAGGTCTTCACCGACTGAGTGGGACCGCTCAGACGGCCGGCGGGTAGATCTGCGGGCTCGGAGCGGCCTGCCCGCGCGCGCCGAGGACCATGGCGAGGATCCCCAGCGCCAGCGGCACGGTGAGGATCACGAGCGATCCGAGCGCGAACAGCCACAGGAGGCCCTGCGGGTCCTGACCCGACGCCCCGACGAGCACGATCTGGGGCAGCGCCGAGGTGGCGACGATCACCGCGAGCCCCCAGGCGGGCGCCCACTGCCACGGCCGCGGCACGACGGCGGCGCGCCCGATCGCGACCACGGCGACCAGCGCCGCGGCGGCGGTGACGGCCAGCTGCGTGAACGACAAGATCTGCAGGAGTGCGATGTCCTGCCCGGTCGCCAGGGCCGACAGCGCCAGCTCGACGACCGGCGGGAGGACCGCGAGCACGAGCAGCGCCGCCATGCCCGGTGGACGCCGTGCGACGATCGACCCCCGCCCGCGCAGCCCGAAGGCGAAGACGACAAGGGATGCCGCGAACAGCACCGCCGTCACGATCGCGACGCCCGAGCCGAGGCCTCCCGGCGCCACGGCCCGCACCGCCGTCGGCACCACCGCACTGGCGGCGAGCAGCGCGCCGCCCCAGATCCATGCGGGCACGGGCTTTCGGATCTCGGCATCCGTCATGGCCCGACCCTACCGCCGCTCGTCCGTCCCGTCATGTCGCTTTCGCCGACGCCTACCGGCGAGAGGGGACGGATGAGCGCCGTCAGAGACCCTGCCCGGCCGGCTTGTTCGCGTAGGCGTAGCGGTAGTAGTCGGCGTGCTCCAGGCGGGATGCCGCGTCCTCGTCGACCACGACGGTCACGTGCGGGTGCAGCTGGATCGCCGAGCCCGGCAGCGACGAGGTCACGGGGCCTTCGACGGCGCCCGCGACGGCCGCAGCCTTGCTCTCACCGAAGGCGAGGAGGAACAGGTGACGCGCCGACAGGATCGTGCCGAGCCCCTGCGTGATGCAGTGCATCGGCACGTCGTCGATCGTGTCGAAGAAGCGGGCGTTGTCGCGTCGCGTCTGCTCGATGAGCGTCTTCACGCGCGTCCGCGATGCGAAGGAGGAGCCGGGCTCGTTGAAGCCGATGTGACCGGAGGTGCCGATCCCGAGGATCTGCAGGTCGATGCCGCCCGCGTCGGCGATGGCCCGCTCGTAGTCCTCTCCGGCGTGCGCGATGCTCGCCAGATCGCCGTTCGGCGTGTGGATGCGCTCGGGATCGAGGCCGAGCGGCTCGACCACCTCCGTCGTGATGACGGAGCGGTAACTCTGCGGATGCCGCGGGTCGATGCCCACGTACTCGTCCAGCGCGAACCCGCGCACCCGCGACACGTCGGTGCCGGCGAGCCGGGGCCGCAGCGCCTCGTAGACGGGGAGCGGGGTCGACCCGGTCGCCAGCCCCAGCACCGCGTCCGGGCGGGCCGCGATGAGGCGGACGATCTCGTCGGCGACGAGCGCCCCGGCATCCGCCGGCGAGGGGACGATGACGACTTCAGCCATGGCAAACAGCCTCCTGCTCGGATTCGGCGCCGAGGATGGCGGCGCCCAGTGCTGCGACGGGCGATCCCGACGGCAGCAGATCGACGCGCTCGCTGAGCCGCAGCGACCGCAGGAACGGGGATGCCGCGGCGCTGGTGTCCAGTTCGGCGAGCACGGGCCTCAGCATACGGTCGCCGAGCGCCGTGACGCCTCCCCCGAGCACCACGGCGTCGACATCGGTGGACAGCACGATCACGCGGATCGCCGACGCGACGCCGTACGCGAGCCCTCGGCGCAGCTGCACGGCGAGCGGGTCGCCGGCGTCGGCGGCGTCGAACACGTCGCGCACGGGCAGCGCCGCGGGCCGGCCCCATCGCTCCGCGACGGCGGCTCCCCCGCTGAAGGCCTCGATGCAGCCGCGCTGTCCGCAGCGGCAGAGGGGTCCCGTCGGATCGACGGAGATGTGTCCGACCTCCCCCGCGGCTCCGTGGACGCCCCGCCAGAGTCGGCCGCCGTGCACGAACCCGGCGGCGATGCCGGTGCCGAGATTGAGGTACGCCATCGACGTCAGCGTGTCCGCACCGCGCAGCGCCGAGGCACCGACGGCAGCGGCCTTGACGTCGTTCTCGGCCCGCACCGGAATGCCCAGGCGCGGCCCCAGCGCGAGGGCCAGATCGAGCTCGTCGATCCCGAGGTTGACCGCATGGGTGACCACCGCGCCTCCCGACGCGACCTGACCCGGCATCCCGACGCCGAGCGAGGTGAAGGCGGCAGGGGGCATGCCGACGGCGGCAGCCAGCTCGTCCACCGCGTCGAGGATCGTCGTGATCACGGCATCCGCGCCCCACCCGGTCGCCCGGCGCACACGAGCGAGGATCCGCTGATCCGACGCGTCGCCGCCGCGCGGGTCGGATGACGCGACGACCACGGCGTCGGTCTTGGTGCCCCCGACGTCGAATCCGAGTCGCATCAGCCCTTCACCGCTCCCGACACGAGACCGCTGGTCATCTTGCCCTGCACGATGAGGAAGAAGATGATCACCGGAATGGCCATGAGGGTCGAGCCGGCCATGACGACGGCCCAGTCGGTCGCCTTCGTCGCCTGGACGAAGCTGCGCAGCCAGATGGGAAGCGTCTGCGCCTCGGGGCGGGTCATGATCACGAGGGCGAAGATGAACTCGTTCCACGCTTGGATGAACGCGAAGATCCCGGTGGAGACCAGTCCCGGCGCGAGCAGCGGGAAGGTCACGCGCCAGAAGGCCTGTGCCCTGCTGCACCCGTCGATCATCGCCGCCTCCTCGAGGTCGGCGGGGATGCCGTTGACGAACCCGCGCAGGGTCCAGATCGTGAAGGGCAGCACCATGGCGATGTAGACCGCCGACAGTCCGATCACGGTGTTCAGCAGGTGCCAGCCGTCGAGCACGCGGAAGGTCGAGATGATCATCGCCTCGGCGGGGATCATCTGGATCACGAGGATCGCGACGATGAAGCTCTTGCGGGAACGGAAGCGGTACCGCGAGATGGCGATGGCGGCGAGGAAGGCGAAGACCAGGGCCGCGGCGACGGTGAGCACGGTGACGGCCAGCGAGATCCACAGCGCCGGCATGAACCCGCCGTCCCAGGCCGCGCGGAAGCTCTGCAGGGTGAACTGGTCGGGCCAGAAGTGCGGCGTCTCGCTCTTGACGGCCGAGCCGGGCAGGAAGGCGGTGTTGACCATCCAGTAGACCGGGAAGACCGAGCAGACGAAGACGACGACGGCGGCGAGGTTGAGGAGCACACGCCCGGTGGCGCGTCTCGTGCGGGCGCTCATCAGTCGTCCTCCGAGGTCAGCATGGTGCGGATGTAGTAGGCGGAGATGGCGAGCAGCACGACGACGAGGATCACCGAGATCGCCCCTCCCGAACCGAGATCGCCGGTGGCCATCGAGACGCTGTAGATGTAGACGCCGATGGTGTTCGTGTCGGCGCGGATGCCGCCGACGGTCTGCAGCGCATAGATCTGTGCGAACACGCGCAGGTCCCAGATCACCTGCAGGATGAGCAGCACGACGAGGATCGAGCGGATGTAGGGCACGACGATGAAGCGGAACCGCTGCCACGCGCCCGACCCGTCGAGGGATGCCGCCTCGAGCACCTCGTCAGGCACCTGCGAGAGCCCGGCATAGGTGGAGAACGCGACGAACGGGATCGCGCCCCACGTGATGATGATCGCCGCGACGCCGAAGAAGCTGAGGGGGTCGGACAGCCAGCTGTGTCCGATCCAGTTCTGCCCGGTGATCCGCGTCAGCGCGTAGTTGACGAGGCCGTAGGACGTGTCGAAGATCCAGCCCCACACGATGGTGCCGGTGAGCGCGGGCATCGCCCAGGCCAGCAGCAGCCCCACCGAGACGACGGTGCGCATCACGCGGCCGAGTGAGGTCATCATCAGCGCGATCGCAACCCCGAGCACCATGGTGGCGGCGGCACAGACCACCATCAGACCGAAGCTGCGGGCCAGGACGACCCAGAACTCGGAGTCGGTCAGCACACGCACGTAGTTGTCGAACCAGACGAAGGTGGGCGGCTTGCCGAAGACCTGCTCGCGCCCGTACTTCTGGAACGACATGACGATCAGCTGCACGAGGGGCCAGCCGATGAAGACCAGCAGCATCGCCAGGGCGGGCAGCAACAGGACCAGCGGCGTGCGGTCGCGGCGCCGCCGACGCGGAGATGCCGCGGGCGCGTGAGCGGTGGTCATGCCGGCTCTCCTTTCGTGGGTGTCGGGGGCATCTCGACTCGCGGCGCCCGCTCAACGACCGGGGAGGCGATACCACCGCCGATCGTTGAGCGAGGAGCGCAGCGACGAGTCGACACGCAGACGGGTCGAGCGGACTCAGCCGTTGAGGATGGAGTCGATCCGCTCGTCGAGAGCCGTGGCGAGCGTCTTGACGTCACCGCCGGCCGCGACCTGGACGAAGAAGTCCTGCAGCAGGCCCTTCGCCTCCACGTCCGCCCACTTCGGCGAGGCCGGCGTCAGCTTCGCGTTCGCGGCGGCATCCGAGATGATCTTCGCGAGTTCCGGAGTCGCCGCGGCGACCTGGCTGCCGAGGGACTTCTTGGCGGGCACGAGGCCGGCCTTGGCCAGCAGCGTCTGGTAGTCGTCGCTGAGCATGATCTCCAGCGCGCTCTTGGCGAGCTCGGGGTGCGCCGACTTGGCGGAGATGCCGATGTTGGAGCCGCCCGCGAACACCTGCGCGGCGCCTCCGTTCTTGCCCGGCAGCGCGTAGAAGCCCACGGTCTTGGTCAGGGCGGTGTCGGCCTTGTTCTCATCGGCGACGATCGACCAGTACGCCCAGCTGGGCGCCGACAGGGTGGCTGCCTTCTCGGTGCGGAACGGAACCCAGGCTTCGGTCTCGTCGCCGTCCTTCGGAGCGAGCGAGGCCGTGGTCATCAGCTGCTGCACCTGCTCGATGCCCTTGACCGAGGCGTCGCTGGACATCTGCGCCTCCCACTTGCCGTCCTTCTGCACGGCGATCTCGCCGCCGTTCTCCCAGATGAAGGGCAGCGCGTTGTACCAGTCCTTGCCCGGGAAGTAGACGCCCGAGACGCCGGGCAGAGCCTGCGCGAGCTTCTTGCCGTTGGCGACATACTCATCGAGGGTCGTGGGCACCTGGACGCCGGCGGTGGCGTACTGGGCCGTGTTGTAGAACACGATGCGCGCACCGGAGTAGTACGGCGCGGCGTACAGCTTGCCGTCCCACGAGCCGGCCTCCACGAAGCCGGGCAGCAGGTCGTCGCCGCCGATGGTGTCCTTGATGTCGGAGATGTCCAGCAGTGCTCCGCTGGAGGTGAACGCGGGCGACTGGGTGTTGCCCATCTCGACGATGTCGGGCGTGTCGTTGGAAGACAGGCTCGTGGTGAGCTTGTCGACCAGGCCCGTCCACTGCTGCTCCTCGATGACGAGCGTCGAGCCCGGATTCTGGGCTTCGAAGGTCTTCACGAGATAGTCGCGGGCATCCTGCGGCGTGTCGGTGCCGTTCAACCACACGCGCAGCTGGGCCGGCGCCGGAGTGCCGGAGGCGTCGTTGCCGCCCGAGTCTCCGGCCGCGCAGCCGGCGAGAACGACAGCCGAAACGCCGAGGAGCGCGAAGGCGCCGAGCTTCTTGTTCATGGTGTCTTCCTTTGTCTCTCTTGGTGGTGTCGGGGCGCTGTGCCCCGCGGTGATGGGGTCAGGACACCCCGAGTTGTCCGGACAGGACCATGACGGCCGCGCCGCGGAGGACGATGTCCTCCCCCTGCGCCGTCATCCGCACCTGGACGCCGTCGTGGAACGAGGCGAGCGTCCGGGCGCGCAGGGTCTCGACGGTCGCGGTCGCGAGGGTTGCGTCGAGAAGATCGGGCCGGCCGGAGAGGACGATCTCCGACAGATCGAGGACGCCCACGATCGGGGCGAGGGCGATGCCGAGACGAGCCCCGGCGTCGCGCAGCACCGCGTCGCGGTCGGCGCCGGGCTCGGCCACGCGCGCCTCCAGCGCCGGAACCGACAGCCACGCCTCGAGGCAGCCGACCTTTCCGCACACGCATCGCGGGCCGCCGTCCGTGCCGACGGTGACGTGACCGATCTCTCCGGCGGCGAACCGACTGCCGGCCATGGGCTGACCACCCGCGAGCAGGCCTGACCCGACGCCTCGACCCACGCGCACCAACAGCACGTCGTCGGCGGCTCCGCCGAAGGTGTACTCCGCCAGCACGGCCGCATTGGCGTCGTTGGCGACGAGCACCGGCAGCCCCAGGTCGGCACGCAGAGCGCCTTCCAGGTCGACGCCCTGCCATCCGAAGTTCGGCGCCGTGAGAACGACGCCGCGATCGTCCACGATGCCGGGGCTGCCGACGCCGACGCCGAGGACCGGCGCGTGCGCGTCGGCCACGAGGCCACGCGCGAGCTCCATGACGGCGCCGAGGATGTCGGCGGGGTCCGCCGGTACCGTCACGTCCCGACGCGCGACGATCTCTCCGTCGAGCGTGAGGATCGCGCCGAGGAATCGGTCGGTGCCCGAGAGGTCCAGCCCGACGATGCGGTGGCCCTCCCGATCGAGGTCGACGAGGATCGCGGGCTTTCCCGGCCCCGTCACCTCGCGCATCCCGCGCTCGGCCACGTAGCCGTCGTCGATGAGCTCGGCGACCAGATCGGAGATCGTCACCCGGGTCAGACCCGTCTCACGGGAAAGGTCCGCGCGACTCATGGCACCCTGGTGGAAGAGGGTCTGCAGCACGAGCGCGCGATTGTGCGCCCGCGCATGCTCCGGCAGCACCTTCGCTGCGTGGCGCAGTGCGCGACCCGCCACGATGGAGCGGGCCGGCGATGTCGCCTCGACGGCGCCGCGCGGGAGATCAGATCCGGACATGTTTGTTAGTAGACCTTACGAAAGCCGCATCCGCAAGCGTCGACGCGGATTCGGAAGGACGATTTACAAAACTGTTACATTGCGCGACGCCCGCCCAGAGGAGAGAGCTTGTTGACCGTCACGACACGGACCCGCCGCCTCGCCGCGATCCTCCTGACCGCCGTAGCGTTCGCCGGCCTCGTCGGGTGCGCCGCCGACGGCGGGACGGGCCCCGCGCCGTCGGGCGGCGAC